>NZ_JANSIL010000058.1:0-23417 GCF_047462015.1 Synechococcus sp. R5-13
ACAAACAGAATGCTATCGCTGCATAGTTGAACAGTGATGTTCAGCAGTGTTCAGCGTAAATGTATCAGACTCTATCCTGCTGGTACACTACAAGCAAGCCCTATCCAGCCTACTCCAAATCCAGCGCCCGCGATCGCAGAAACTCAAAGAAATACTCCACCAACTGGGGATCCCGCCATCCTCTGGCTGTTTCTTCCCGCAAAATGTCTATAGCCTCTTGAGCAGTGAAAGCTCGCTTGTAAGGTCGCTCCGAGGTGAGGGCGTCGTAGATGTCGATGATCTGGAAGATACGGGCCACCAGAGGGATCTCTTCCCCCTTGAGGCCGTCGGGATAACCGCTGCCATCCCAACGCTCGTGGTGGTGACGGATGAGGGGCAACACCTCTTTCATGGTGCGTAGTGGGCGGCAGATTTGCTCCCCGATCAAGACATGGGATTTCATCACCTCCCACTCTTCCGGGGTATGCTTGCCTGTTTTACCCAAGATGGCATCGGGTATGCCCACTTTGCCGATGTCGTGCAGGTAACCTCCCCACATCAGCACCTTGATCAGGGGACGGGGCAGATGTAAAAACTCGCCGAAGCTCTTGGCCATTTGTGCCAGGCGCTCACAGTGATCCCCGGTGGTGGGATCCCGGCTTTCCACACTGCGGGCAATGGCGAACAAAACCTGGGCAGCATGATCCAAGTCTTCATTGAGGTGCTTTTGGCGAACGAGGGAACGCACCCGCGCCAACAATTCCGACTCGTCAAAGGGCTTGCTCAAGAAATCATCTGCCCCAGCTTCAATACCGCGCACGCGATTTTTGCGATCGCTGGCCGCTGTAACCAATACCACCGGGATCAAGCGTGTCTCATCATTCGCTTTGATGCGTCGACAGACCTCGAACCCATCTAACCCCGGCATCATGACATCCAGCAAGATCAGATCCGGCTGGAAGGTTTTCAACATTTGCAGGGCTTGATTGCCGCTTTCGGCCTCGCTGACCCGGTAGCCAATGCTCTCCAGCAGATCCCCCAGCAGCAGGCGGCTGTTGGGCTGATCATCCACGACCAAAAGGTGACCAGCCTCAGCCTGATCCGCAAAAGGTGTGACAGGGATCCCAACTGTCACGGGCATCTTGGGCATCTCGAGTTTGGCGAGTTGGGCACAGGAGGAGCCGGTCACCGCACAATTCCAGTTGCAACACTTCTACAGTAATCCCATCAGAGAAAAAAGAGCATCAGGCTTTACACTGAGCTGCTCCGGGAAAGGGAAGGGTTTTCTCCCATCAACCCAGGGCTTTGTGAGCAATTGTACAAAGCCTAGATATCCTGGCAGCCTCCTTCTGTTTAGTCTGATACAGATGCTCCGGAGAGTGGATGCCCCAGTCAACTCCCCAGGCTCCTACGTCAGCTTGCCAGTTGAGTGTCGGGCCCGGTATTTGGCCCCCGGAGTACCGGAGAGTGCTGGGTTCTCTATGAATGCAAAATGAATGCAAAGGCCGAGAATTACGGCCCATCAAGAAATTAAGGGGCACAGCAGCAACACTTCTCTGGGAGAGGGGCTGGGGCTGATGGTCTGTTGAGAACGGGCTTGGAGTGGATGCACCTGAACTGGATGGATCCAATCCTAACTTGGGACTCTCGAATCGATTACTTGTTGAGAAAGTCCCCCAGATTGAGGATGGTGCTTTGCTCGCTGACGATGGCTTGGATGTCGTCGGGCAAGTTGCGGACATACTCGAGCTGGATGACGTTCGGGTTGCTGCGCAGCGCTTCCCCTTTGAGGGCGATGGCTTGGGCCTCACCGCTGGCTTTGACAATCATTCGTTGTTTGATGAGTTGAGCCTGCTCTACGCGAAACACTTCTCTTTGCTTCTCTTGCTCGGCAATTTGTTTGGCTTCGATGGCCGACTGAAACTCTTTGGAAAATTCCACATTGCGCAAGAGCAAGCTCTGCAGCACCAGCCCTTCTGGCTGCATTAGGCGAGAGAGCTCAGCGGCAATTTGTTCTTGGATTTCAGCTCGTTGCTCAGAATAAACGCCAATGGCCGAATAGCGGGCGATAACATTGCGCACCACGGCTTGGGAGGCGGGGCGAATAATTTTGTTCAGGTAATCGGGGCCTACATTGCGATGGATTTCGGGAACCCGATCCGGATCCAGGCGATAGCGCACCGAAACATCCAGATCCACCCGTTGCCCATCGGCAGTGAGAGCGGTGAGGGTATCGTCGGCTTTGACGCTGCGCTCTTCACTTCGGCTGGTCATGTTGTAGGTTTGGGTGCGCACATCGTAAAGGGTGGGGAACTGCAGCACCGGAATCAGCAGATGGATCCCCTCGCGGCGGGGAGTCATTTCCACTCCCGTGAGGCGGTTGAAGATGACGGCTTCGTAGCCGGGTTGGACAACCAGCAGACAACGGGGCAGGAGGGTCAGCAGCGCCAAAAGCAGGCCCAGCAGAGGCAGAAAGCGCGAAGTCTTGCGGTCAAGACTAAATGGTCTAGGGCGTCGCATGCGCATGGGCAAGGGCTCCGGGATCCAAGAGCTTTTTTATCTTAAGGGGTGTGCTGGCTAGCTCAGCACCCAGCGCTGCAGGGCAATGCCCAGCAGCAGGCCAAGGCCGCCGAAGCGTACCACCTGCCAAAAGGTAGCGGGGACAGGATTAAACACCTCTAGCACATAAGCCTGCAGGCGTTGCTCCAGTTGACTGGCTTCAGCTTGGATTTCGGCCCATTGTTCAGGGGAAAGCTGGGCTATGCGCTCCAATTCTCTGAGGTCGGCAAGACGAGCCTGGAGACTCTGGAGTTTTTCCTGCAGAGCCTCGAGAGGATCAAAGGGATCGGGATTGGCCGTCACGGCTGGGCTTTTGTGGGGGGGTAGGCTTGGGGAGAACGGGATCCGGCAAATCCGGTTTGGATCTCGTTGAAAGGTTTGGCTTTGATCAGCCCTGGGGGAACGGGATCCAACTTGAAGAGGTCGCGAATAGCGTTTTCCACCTCGGTGATGGGGCGGTTGCCGACGGATTGATAGACGATATTTCCCTCTGGGTCGAAGAGGAGGGTTTGAGGCACTTGTCCGGTGTAGTATTGGCCGCGCTCGTCGCCGGGCAGGAGGGAATCGACGGAATAGGGGATGAAATAGACCCCCAGCCCGTAGCGAACCTGCAGGTTGGCAATGGTGGCGGCGTATTTTTTGCAATCGCTACTGTCATCGATGTAATACACGAGGAGGGCCGGGATCCCTTGCTCTTTCGCCTGCTTCAAGGAAACGCGGGGGGGGATCATGCCGCCATTGGCCCCGTAGAGGGCAAAGATGTTGCCATCGTAACGGTCGTCGTTGAGCAGGGCGCTGGCGGGAGGGGAAAACCAACCTGTCAAAGCGATGAGCAGAGCCACCAGGAAGATACGAAGCAACAGCATGATCTCATCCTCTTCTGAGAAGGGATCCTCGGCGATCCATCTTTAGAAGTAGGGAACACCCTCATTGTGCCATCTGGCGCTGACGCTGCCCCGTTGCCGTTCAACACTGACGCAACCAAGAGCAGCTACAGCCTCAAGCAGCAAAATGAATGCGCAGGTAGTCTTCTTCCATCTTGGCGCGGGCCGGGGTCATGGCCGCTAAAGTCTGGGGCAGAACCAAGTTGCGGCGGTGGTTGCCGATGCGGATGTTCAGCTCATCCCCGGTTTTGGTCAATTCCACCTGCTCTTTCGGGATCCCGGGCAAGTAAAGATCCAGCCGGTACTGGCCGTTGTCGGTTACCACATTCAGGGTTTGCTCGGCATAGAGCACGTCCGCCGGGTTGCGATCCCCCCAGAGGTCTTTTTTCAGGCGGGCTAGGGCGTCCCATCCCACCAACTCCTCGGAGTACAGAGGGATCTCGAAGACCGGCAGGGGGGCAAAGTTTTCGTGGATTTCCTGGCGATATTTCTGTTGGGCTGCCTTCCAGGCGGCAAAGTAGGGATCCACCACTCCATCGGGCAAGATGCGGTTGGCAATCACCAAATCGGTGGCCACCCCGTAAAGGCTGAGGTAGGCGTGGGCCCGCAGCGATTCTTTGATCACCATCTTTTCGGGGTTAGTGACCAGCCGCACTGAGGTGATGCGGTTGTTGGTGAGGATGCGCTCCAGCCGCTCAATCTTCTGATAGAACTCATAAGGAGCATCCAGCACCTGGTCATTCGGCAGCGGGATCCCGGTCAGCCCCTTCACAATCGGCTCGGCAATAGGACGCAGCATTTGCGCCAGCCCCTGCAGGGGTTTGTAGAACCTGCGCATGTACCAGCCAGAAACATCCGGCAGGCTCAAGAGGCGCAGGGCCGTGCCTGTAGGGGCCGAGTCGATGATCAACACATCGAACTTGCCTTCGTCGTAATGGCGATTCACCCGCACTAGGGCAAAGATCTCATCCATCCCTGGCAAAATCGCCAGCTCCTGTGCCTGCACCCCATCTAGCCCTCGCGCCTGCAACACCTGGGTAATGTAGGTTTTGACGGATCCCCAATTCAGCTCCAGTTCGTTGAGGGCGTCCAGCTCCGCCCCCCAAAGGTTAGGTTTGACCTCGACCGGCTCATGGCCCAAGGGCTGATCGAAGCTATCGGCCAAAGAGTGGGCCGGATCTGTGCTCAGCACCAAAGTTTTCAGGCCAATCTCGGCACAACGCCAGCCGGTCGCCGCCGCCATCGAGGTTTTGCCGACTCCACCCTTGCCGGTCATGAGGATGATGCGTTGCATGAGAGTGCCATTTACATTCTTTTACATCCCTAGCCTAACCGATTTGCTGTGCTCTTCGAGAGGCAGCCAAGGGGCTGAGGTGCAGCCAGCGGGTAAACTATTCATTTGATTACCAAATGATTGCCAAAAAGCTGATGGCAATCATGGCCAAGAAGTCAAGCCTGTTGCAGGCATGTGGGAGGTATGTGATGATCTGTCGCTGGCGGAGTGTGTTGCTGGTTGCCATCCTGACATTGGGGCTGTGGCTGGGATCCCTTTCTGTGCAAGCGGCTGCTGGCCTGCCCCGAGAGCTGCAACAACTGGAGCAACAGGTAGAGCGGCTGCAAAGCCTGGTGGAGGCGGAGGACTGGTTGGAGATCCGCTCCTACATCCACGGGCCGATGGGACTCACTCGTAAGACCTTGACCGGCCTGGCGGCTACCCTGCCAGATAAACAAAAGCGGGAAGTGCTGCGCCTGGCTAAGGAGATGGGCCGCAGCTTAGAACAACTAGACTTTGCCGCCAAAGCCTATGACCAACCCGAGGTGGAGGCAGCCCAGGCCAAGGTGAAAAAGACCTTGCAGGCGCTGGAGGCTGTGTTTTCCTAGTGAGGATCCCTTCTCTCTTTGGCGACTTTGGCGATATGGTGGTTTCAAGTTAGGGTGAGACGCCTAGGCCACTGATCGCGCCAGCGGGACGGAGTCCTTGAAAAGCCTTCTGGCCCTGCGCATTCAAGGTTTTGGGTGCGGATGCAGGGCCCTAGTTTGAATCGAAAACGCAGTCATTTCAAGTAGTGTAGTCATTTTTTAAACAGGTAATGAAACATTTCTGTCGCATTGGTCTCTAACTCCCCTCTCCCTCTGGGAGAGGAGCTGGGGGTGGTCGCGGCAGCGGCGCGGAGCGTTTGGGGAGTGTCTCAATCTAGTTTGAAATGACTGTAATTTACAAACAGGCTGTAACGGCTGCTACTTACAGCGGATGTTGCATCAGCCAGAAGCCGGCGAAAGACTGGGCCCTGAGATCGGTTTGAATGGCAAGAAAGTGGAGCCCCTGGGCCTGCTGCTGGCGCTGGGCAAAGACTTCTGCCTCTGTTCGCAGTGTTTCATCTCTCAATTGTGCAAACAGATAACAATCGTTGAGGCCCGCCTCGAGCAGTAGCCGTCCGTCTGCCACACTCAAGTAGGCGGGTTCCATACCGCTCATCCAGGCTGCCATCGGCAAAGCCCGCTGCGAGGTAATCACCAAGCCGGGAATGAGGGTGCTCCGCACCACTGGTGCCAATGTGTCGGGCGTCAAAGTGTCCCAGGCAACCGGAAAAAGCTCGCCAAATTCTATCGGCCAGGCGTCGGCTTCCCGCAGATCCTCAGCTCGCAAGGTCACGAAGGCCCAGCGTTCTCCCTGCAACTTGTCCGGCAGACGGATGGGATCCGGCGGATCCGGATCCACAGGAGGTTCGGGGCTGTAGGTAAACTGAGTCTCTTGAGGGTAAACCTGCTCTGCCCGTTCTCGCATCCAAGCTTTGAGGGTGTAAACGCGACGACTGGGCAGCATCGGGATCCCAACCGCATCGCAGGCCCGTTGCAGGATGGAACTCATGCGGGCTCGAAACACACGAATGGCCGAGGGAGGCTGGGGAGCCGCTTCGAGGTAGCTCCGCAACTGTCGTGCCACCCAGGTGCTATTCACCTCTTGGTTACTGCAATACTGCGCTTGGCGAAACCGGCCGGTGGGATCGCATACCAACAGCTCCCAAACCCTTCGGTTCTGCTCATCCCGCAGGGGGACGGCGTTGAAATCCATCTGCCAGATAGGGCCGCGCGCAGGGCCAGAACGCAGGGGTTGAGTGGCCAAAGGTTCCTCCTGTTTGCACTACATGCCACTTGAGCGGGCCGGGGATCGTTCGCGCGAGCGGTGGGAAGCACTGTCCCCGACCAAGGCCAATTCCCGCTCCCCGAAAATGGCGGAAGCGTTGCGGTAGTACTTAAACTCCAGCAGGTTATGGAAGGGATCCTGCAAAAAGAAGGTGCCGTGTTCCAAGGGGGTGTCAACAAAGCGCCAACGCGGCTCCTGATAAAAGGGCAAGGCCCGCGCCAAGGCACGGTTGGCCAGCGCCTGCCAATCCGCTTGGGTGGGGAAGATCAGGCCAAAATGACGAGGGTAGATGCCCCGCTGGGGCGTCAGCTCTTCGTGGGTGAGGTGGGCCACCAGTTGATGGCCGTACAGGTTAAAAATAACGGCAGCAGAGGTTTCTCGACCGATCTCACAGCCCAAGCCATCGCCGTAGTAGGCCTTGGCCAAGGCAATATCGGCAACTGGAAAGGCCAGATGAAAGCGGATGGGTTCCATAACGTCGCTCCTAAAAAGCCACCAAAAGTGCCCCACCAGCCAACATCAGAGCCAGCACCCCGAGCTGTGGGGCTTTTCCCCGGCTAATGGGATCCCCGCTCTTTTCAAGGTAGGCGATCTTAGAGCTGCTGCAAGGTGGGATCCCTTCCCGAGCCCGAGATAGACTATACGCCTTTGCGCAGGAGTGCCAACTGCTCGGATGCTATAACACTAGCTGGGGTGTTACCCCCGTGGCCCAGTCTGCAACAGACAACTCGGTGTGTTGAGAGCGTTGAAGAAAGGAAAGGGCAATCTTGGCTATGACCAGCATCTGGATTGAGCAGCGCCGCCGCGAGGATGAATCTCGCAACTTTTTTTGGATGGTGGCGCTGTCGCTGCTGCTGCACGTGCTGGTGCTGCTGGGATTGCTCCACTTGGGGCGGCTTTGGCTCACTCGCGAGCCAGAACAAGAAGCCATTGAGTTTATCCTTCTGGATCCAGAAGATCTGCAGCCCCCAGAGGAAGCAGATCTGGTTTCAGAAGTTGATTCCCGCGATGGGGGTGAGCGGGTAGAAGCCCCTCCGTCTCAAGGCAGTCCACCTCAATCTCAGGCCGCCCCTCCCCAGGAGGCCCCTCCGCCGCCGCCGCCAAGACCCCAACCACCGCCACCGCCTGCCCCTGTTCCACCACCACCTGCCCCGGCTGCAGTTGCCCTGGCAACCCCAACTCCAACCCCTCCACCCAAGCCCACGCCTACCCCAACCCCCGCTCCCCCTCAGCCCACCGCGACCCCGACTGCGGCACCGCCCCCTCCCACGCCTGTCCCCAGACCTACTCCGACCCAAACTCCACCGCCTGTGGCGGCTGCTCCCTCCCCAAGGCCCACTCCCCCGCCGACTGCGGAGCCCTTGCCCATACAGCCAAGCGAGCGGGTTTCGGATCCCAGCCAATTGGCTCCCGTTCCGCCCGCTCCGCAACCGGTGACAGAGGTTCTTCCCGCCCAGCGGCCCTCTGACTCTTCCCAGTTGGGGCCTCCGGTCAGTGCCTCTGCTCCCAGCAATGGAGCCGGGATCCAGGGCAGTGGAGCCAGTGGATTGGCCAACCCCACCCAATCCGCTCCCAATCCCCCCAGTGTGGCAGCGCGGGCCAATGTGGATTGGGGCCCCTGGCTGGCCGCTTTGCAACGGAAAGTGGAGCAAAATTGGATACCTGGGCAGACCGGTACCTCGCGCCGCACAGTGGTGATCTTTACAGTGGGTCGAGCTGGCGATCTGCAGAGCATTCGCCTGGGGCGCACGTCCGGCAGCCAACAAACAGACGATGCAGCGCTGACGGCTATCCAGAGGGCAGCTCCCTTCCTGCCGCTGCCTGAGGCTTACGAGGGCAACTCGGTGACAATTAATTTCACCTTTGATATCAACGTGCTGGGCCAGTTGACTGTAGGGGGATCTGCCAACTGAGGTTGGGGATCCCAAGTTGGCCGGGTCTAGGCAGTGGCGGCAGCCGTTTTCTCGAGAGCGGCCTCTTCTTCCTGCAGAGATCCCATCTGGATCAGCTCAATTTTGTAGCCATCGGGATCTTCCACAAAGGCAATTACCGTGCTGCCGTGCTTCATAGGGCCGGGCTCGCGCACCACCTTGCCGCCCCGCGCCTTGATGACCTCGCAGGTGCTGTAGATATCCTCAACCCCAATGGCGATGTGCCCGTAGCCGTTGCCCAGGTCGTAGTGGTCGGTGCCCCAGTTGTGGGTTAGCTCGATCACCGCCGTTTCCGATTCCTCTCCATAGCCCACGAAGGCGAGGTTGACATACCCCCCTGCCTAAAGGCAGGGGATTCTTGTTACTGGTTCTGCGACAGCACTTACTTCATCCGGTTGCCCCTCAAAAGCAGCGGTGCTTATCTCCCCAGTCGTTCCCCCAAGCGCTACGCGCGGGGCGGTTCCCTTGTGCCCCAAGGTACCGTTCCATTCCATCCCAAGCATGTGCAGCCCCCGCTTCAGGATGTTCAGAGCTGCGTTCTGGTCCCTGTCCAGCTCAAACCCACACTTAGGTAGGACAGACGTGAGTTCTTGTGGATAGGGTTTTCACGACCCTATGCCCGCAGTTACTGCAATCCTGCGTGGTGTACTGCGGCGGTACAGCTACCACCGCTTTATCCCACACCTTGCCGTAGTAGTCTAGCCACTGGGTGAATAGGGACCAACTAGCATCATGAATGGATTTGGCTAGGTGGTGATTCTTGACTAGGTTCTTCACCTGCAAGTCTTCATACGCCACAACATCGTGAGATGCCACCACGCACCGGGCCTGCTTGATTGCCCAGTCTCTACGCTGGCGCTGGACCTTCAGGTGTACTTTGCCTAGTCGTTTTCTTTGTTGGTGGTAGTTCTGGGATTGGGATTTTGCCCCTTTCCTGAACTTCCGACTTAATCTGCGCTGGTGCTGCTTCAACCTCCTTTCGCTGCGTCTGAGAAACTTTGGACACTCTACAGAGTTGCCGTTCTGGTCGGTGTAGAAAGCCTTCCAGCCCAAGTCAATGCCAATAACATTGCCTGTGTATTCTCCCTGCTCCTTGCGCTCCACATCCAAGCAGAACTGGGCATAGTACCCATCTGCCCTGCGTATCACCCGCACCCGATTGATTTTGGAGTTCAGGATATGGTGTCTTGCCTCACCATTGCAGTACAGGGCAAATGTTCCTGCGTTGAAGCCGTCGGTGAACGTGATGGACATGCCGTCAGGAGACAGCTTCCAGCCGGACAGCTTGTACTCGACCGACCGACAGTTCTTCTTGAACTGCGGATAGCCTTTCCTTGGCTCTTTGTTCTTGCAACGGCGGTAGAAGTTGGAGAGGGCAGACCAAGCTCTTTCGGCACTAGCTTGACGGGCGGCAGAATTGAGCTGGCGGGCGAAGGGGAACTCTTTGGCCAAGTCCTTGCAGAGGGAATACAGAACCGCTTTGGTCGCGCCCCGGTTATCCATCCAGTACCGTAGACACTTGTTTTGCACAAACTGCGCAGTGCGAATGGCTTCATCCAGAGCTTGGTACTGCTCTGCTGTGCCGTTGAGCAGCTTGGCTTCTCTGACCAACATATTGCTATTTTAAAGTGCTACGCACCGCTACCGCGAACAGCGTTCCTGAAGGGATAAAACGGTCTGCGCCTTACATCCCTGCCCTCAAGGGCAGGGCTTTACGGCGTTTTTTCGGTAAAACCGCAGGGAGCGCTCCAGGTTGCCGACGCGGATCATAGTGTGGAGAAGGCGCATGGCACAAGCTCCGAGAAATGGGCGATGCTGCACTTATTTTAGTCTTTGACCTTTTAGTCTTTAGACCGCTGAGGATCCCTTGATGAGCCAAACGCCTCTGCAACGCACCCCCTTGTTCTCCCTTCATCAAGCTTTGGGGGCGCGATTTGTCTCTTTTGCCGGCTGGGAAATGCCGCTGCAGTATCGGGGAGTGATAGCAGAACATCGGGCAGTGCGGGAGAGGGTGGGGACATTCGACATTTCCCACATGGGCAAGTTCACCCTCTGGGGGCCGGAGCTGGGATCCCACCTCAGCCGTCTGGTTCCCAGCGATCTGAGCGCCGTTCCTGTGGGATCCGGTCGCTACACCGTCCTGCTCAATCCACTGGGGGGCATTTTGGATGATGTCATCTTCTACCGGCATCCACCGGAGGGTGAGCTGGAGCACTGGAGCGTGATCGTCAATGCAGCTACCCGGCAGAAGGATTGGGATTGGCTCAACCACCACTTCCAAGGGATCCCCGGAGTCAACCTTCAGGATCACTCCGACACTCGGGTCTTGTTGGCGGTGCAGGGGCCGGCAGCCGAACAGGTTCTCCAGCCCTTTTTGGAGGGATCCCTGAAGGCTTTGCGCCGGTTTCAGCACGGTCGGTTTGCCACAGCAGCGGGAACCTCGGGAGAGACTATCTTTGTGGCCCGCACCGGCTACACAGGAGAAGATGGCTTTGAAGTTATGCTCAGCCCCGAAGACGGCATCCGCCTTTGGGAGCAACTAATTCAGGCCGGCGTACAACCCTGTGGGCTGGGCTGCCGCGATACCCTGCGCCTGGAGGCTGCCTTCCATCTTTACGGGCAGGACATGGACGAGAGCACCACTCCCTTAGAAGCCGGCTTGGGCTGGTTGGTGAACAACCCAGGGGACTACATCGGCAAGCCCGCCATCGAAAGCCAACGGCAGCAAGGGATCCCTCGCCACCTGGTGGGGTTTCGCATGCTGCATCCGGCCATCCCCCGCAGCGGCTATGCCATCTACGCTCCCAACTCCCCTGAGCCGATCGGACGGGTAACCAGCGGCACCCATTCTCCCAGTTTGGGCTACGGCATCGGCTTGGGCTATGTCGCTCCGGCTTGGGCCAAGGTGGGATCCCGGCTGGAAATTGAAATTCGGGGACAGCGCCAGCCTGCCGAAGTGGTGAAAAAACCTTTCTACAGTGCTGCGCACCGCTGACGCAAACGGTTACAGGTTCCCGTTAACCCAGGGTTTGGCAGCTTTGGGCGTGGAGTATTCCTGTTGCAGCCGCCGCAATTTCCGCAAGGCCCGCCGCTCAATTTGTCGGACTCGCTCTCGCGAAAGGCCGATGTGCTCCCCAATTTCCCGCAGCGTTAGGCCCCTCGATCCATCCAGCCCATAGCGAGCCACGATCACCTGTCGTTCTCGTTCACTCAGTTGGCCCACCAGCGCGCGGACTTCCTCTCGACGGGCAAGCTGGGTTAGGTGTTCAACAGGGTCGTTGTCTTCATCTGGGATGAAGTGCTGCAGCTCGGTGCCGTCTTCATCCCCTACCCCCACATTCAAGGAACGCATCTCTGCCATGTGGCGGGTGATCAGCTCCCGGTAGTTATCGCCAATATCCAGAGAATCAAAAACTTCTTCCGCTTGGGGACGGGATCCCCTTTCGGCAGATAACTCGCGGTAGCGCCGCTTCACCTGGGAGACCTTTTCGTACATGTGGGCCGGTAGACGGATCATCCGCCCCTTGTTTTGGATGCCCCGGTTCACGCTTTGCCGGATCCACCAAGTGGCATAGGTGGAGAACTTGTAGCCACGGGTGGGATCGAACTTTTCCACGGCGCGGGTGAGGCCGATGGTGCCTTCCTGAATCAGATCCAGAAACGGCAAGCCTCGATTGCGATAGCGCTTGGCAATCGACACCACCAAGCGGAGGTTACACTCCACCATTCGTTTCTTGGCTGCTTCCCCCTGCCGCAGGATCTGCTGCAGCTCTGCTAAAGGGATCCCCAACCGCCGGCTCCAATCTTCCACCGACTCGTGGGGCTGCCGCTGTTCTAGGAGCGCCACCATCCGCTGCACCTGGTGAGCCAGGCGGAGCTCTTCTTCAGCGGTGAGCAACGAGTAGCGCCCAATCGTCTTCAAGAAACGCCCCACCGCATCTTGCAAGTCAAGACTTTCCGACATATCAAACCCCACACCATAAATTCATGTCCTGTCAGAATCGCCACTTCTCTTGTTGTTGCATCAAGCCGTCTTCCTGTGTGTGAAGCTGACCTTTCTGCAAACAGCACCTTATTCATACCAGCGCAAAAGCCTTTTCGTAAAGGCTTTGACTTCGAAAAATCTAATCCAGAACTCGGTGTTTGACTCACTAAATTTATTGAGTCTGGCTCACTAGACTCTATTAGGAGCGTCTAGCTGCCCATTTTGTTGATTAAAAACTCTACTAAAAGGGTGGCCGAGAAATTAACCATTTCATAAGCCTGGATTTAAGGCTTAGGAAAGTTACGAAAGATTGTTCTAAAAAATCAACAAGTTTTTGATGCCAAATCAGATTGCTCATAAGCTAAGAAAGCAAATTTTTTCACTCATTTTGTTAGAACTAGAAATGGATATTTCTGTTTGCAGAACTATCGGAAGGGCTTGCTCGGCAGGGAATAGAAAGGTTCATCAGCAGGTTTTTGGAATGCCTTGAGGTGAATTTGGCACGTCATCGCCGACAACCTCAGCCGGAAACAGATGAGGACGGATCCCTGTGGGACGGGTTTTTGCTTCTGCCTCTAAACCTAGTGGAAGTTATCGCCAATACTCGACTTTGGACACTAGATGCAGATCTAAGATTTCTGTATCACCGAACACGCTAGGCGCGGATGCCTCAGCCTTGGTGCTCCGTACCGCTATCGCGAATGCCGCAGCGCGCGCCTACATAAGAAGGCAGGTCAGGCCAGCCCAGCGACCCTCCAGGCCCAGGTGTGTTGCACTCCTGCGGGAGAAAGGGGGAGCTGCGTTCCGCTCGCTCGACCCACCGCAGGATGGTTTACATTTCTTCCACCACCCCAAGGGCGCTTTATAGTGAGGATCCGGTCTCCATCGGTCAAAGGATTGGAAGGGCCATGTCTCACTTCACCACCCTGCAAGTGCAAATCAAAGACGCCGATCTCCTGGAAGAGACTCTGAAGGAATTGGGCTACGCTGTGCAGCGGAATGCCAGCCTGCGGGGCTATCTCTGGAACCGCACCCGTGCCGACTTGGTGATCCGGCAAAAGAATGGCTTCGACATCGGGTTTCGTCGCAACGGGGATCACTACGAGCTGGTGGCCGATCTGTGGGGGGCGGGCATCGATCCCAAGACCTTCCTGGAGCCGATTTTGCAGCGCTACGCCCACAAAAGTTTGCTGCGCTCAGCCCGTGAGCAGGGCTATACCATCGAGGCCGAAGAAGTGCTGGAGGATGGCACCATCCGCGTGGTGGTGGGGCGTTGGCTATAAGCCAGGTTCATCGGGATCTGCCCATGGTAGGTAAGCCTCAGCCGGCTGTCAGAACTGGCCAGGGATCCCGGCCCCAACCTTGGGATCTGGTGTTGGGGGGGCAAACGGCAACCGGGAGCGCCCCTGCCCACGCCTTGGTGTTGGGAGGTATCGAGGGGGCGCGGAGACGACTCACCCACAGCGATGAAGCCGTGCGCTTGGCCACCCTGCCCCAGTTGCTGCAGTACGGGTCGGCGGGCCTGGCCGAACTCATTGCAGCCCTCGCTGGCAACAGCTCTTGGGCGGTGCGGCTGGAAGCTTGGCGGCTGTTGTCTCAGCTAGGCCAGCCGGAGGCAGAACAGGCCTGTTGCACCTACAGCCCCTTTCGCCCGGTGGGGGGAGCGCAAGGGGTGATCGTGGCCTATCGGCGGGGGGAGCGGAACTTTGCCTACGCCGACCTGGAGGGAGTGGATCTGCAAGAGGCGCGGCTAGGGGGCGTTAACCTCTACGAAGCCAATTTGAGAAAGGCCAACCTGCGCCTTTGCAACTTCAACGGCGCCCACCTGCGCCGGGCGGATCTGCGCCAGGCCAATTTGCAAGAGGCCAAGCTAAGCGGCGCCGTCCTCGAAGGAGCCGATCTGCGGGGATCCGACCTCAGAGGGGCCAAGGTCAGCGGCACCAGCCTGCGGGGATCCCGGCTTTCGGAAGAGACCCACCTAGAAGAACGGGTGCGCCACATTTGGCAGTTGCAAAACTGGGGGGGACAGGGGCAAGATTTCTCCGGCCAAGACCTGAGCAAAGCCGATCTGCGGGAACTGGTGCTCTGTCAGATCCGGCTGAGGGGAGCGGATCTGAACCGGGCCGATCTGCGTGGATCCAACCTAGAGGGAGCAGATTTGGGGGGAGCCAACCTACAGCGAGCGGACTTGCGGGGGGCCAACTTGCAAAATGCCGACCTGGAAGGGGCCAATCTCAGCGGCGCCGAGCTGCGTCAGGCCCAGTTTCAGGGGGCTAACCTGCGGCGGGCCGATGTCAGCGGGGCCAACCTAACCCAAGCCAACCTGGAAGGAGCTCAGATCGAAGGGTTAAAGCACAGCGGATCCCGGATTGCCGGCCTGATCTTTCCCGACGGCACCCCGATCAAGCCCTGGTGGTGGTAACAGGTGCCTACCGCTCACCCAATGAGCCAAATCCAAAGGAATCCCAAGATCCCCCGGCAATTGGGCAAACCCGGATCACCATAGGAGTAGAGATACCTATGGGGTACAGCTATGGTTCTGGCAGAACAGCTCTCGACAAAACCGCTCACCGCCGACGAGCTTCGCAAAATGGATGCCTACTGGCGGGCCGCCAACTATCTGTCGGTCGGGCAAATCTATTTGATGGACAACCCGCTGCTGCGAGAACCCCTGAAACTGGAACACGTGAAGCCGCGCCTGCTGGGGCACTGGGGCACCACACCCGGGTTGAACTTCATCTACGTGCATCTCAACCGCATCATCAAACGGGAAAACCTCAACATCCTCTACATCACCGGCCCCGGCCACGGTGGCCCTGCTCTGGTGGCCAACACCTACTTGGAAGGCACCTACAGCGAGGTGTATCCCAACATCGGCCAAGACGCCGAAGGCATGCGCAAGCTCTTCAAGCAATTCTCCTTCCCCGGCGGCGTGCCCAGCCATGTAGCCCCGGAAACCCCCGGCTCCATCCACGAGGGGGGAGAACTGGGCTATGCCCTAGCCCATGCCTTTGGGGCGGCCTTCGACAACCCCGATCTGCTGGTGGCCTGTGTGGTGGGGGATGGAGAAGCGGAAACCGGCCCCTTGGCCGCTTCCTGGCATTCCAACAAGTTCCTCAACCCCATCCACGACGGAGCAGTGCTGCCGATTCTGCACCTGAACGGCTACAAGATCGCCAATCCCACCGTTTTGGCCCGCCTCAGCCGTGACGAGCTGCAAAATCTGTTTGTGGGCTACGGCTACAAACCCTACTTCGTAGAAGGCTGCGAGCCGGCAGAGATGCACCAGTTGATGGCCGCCACTTTGGACACGGTGATCCACGAGATCCAAGAAATCCAGCAGCATGCCCGCAGCAAAGGGGATCCCACTCGTCCCCAATGGCCGATGATCATCCTGCGCACCCCCAAAGGCTGGACCGGCCCCAAAGAGGTGGACGGCAAAAAGGTGGAAGATTTCTGGCGCTCCCACCAAGTGCCCCTGGCGGATCTGGCCAAAAAACCGGAGCACCTCAAGGCTCTGGAGGACTGGATGCGCAGCTACAAGCCGGAAGAACTCTTCGATGAAAATGGCCGTCTGCTGCCGGAGCTGCAAGAGCTGGCCCCCAAAGGGGAAAAACGCATGGGGGCTTTGCCCCACGCCAACGGCGGCCTGCTGACGCGGGAGCTGAAAATGCCGGATTTCCGTCGCTACGCCGTGCCTGTCCCCCGCCCCGGCACCACCGAAGCCGAAGCCACCCGAGTTCTGGGGCAATTTCTGCGGGATGTGATGAAGCTCAACCCCCACAACTTCCGCCTCTTTGGCCCCGACGAGACGGCTTCCAACCGCTTGGATGCTGTGTTTGAGGCCAGCGACCGCACCTGGGTAGCTCCTATCTACGATTGCGACGAGCACCTCTCCCCCGATGGACGGGTGATGGAGATCCTCAGCGAGCACGTCTGTCAGGGCTGGCTAGAAGGCTACCTGTTGACCGGGCGACACGGGTTCTTTTCCTGTTACGAAGCCTTCATCCACCTGGTGGACTCGATGTTCAACCAACACGCCAAGTGGCTGAAAACCACCCGGCACATTCCTTGGCGGCGGCCCATTCCTTCCCTCAACTACCTGCTGACTTCCCATGTGTGGCGGCAGGATCACAACGGCTTCAGCCACCAGGATCCCGGCTTTTTGGATCACGTGGTCAACAAAAAGGCCGAAATCATCCGCGTCTACCTGCCCCCGGATACCAATACTTTGCTCTCGGTGGCCGACCACTGTCTGCGCAGTCGCCACTACGTGAACGTGATCGTGGCAGGCAAACAGCCGGCCCTGCAGTACCTGGATATGGATGCGGCCATCAAGCACTGCACCCAGGGCTTGGGCATCTGGGAATGGGCCAGCAACGATCAGGGTTCAGAGCCGGATGTGGTCATGGCCTGCTGCGGCGATGTGCCGACGATGGAAACCCTGGCGGCGGTGGACTTTTTGCGGCAGCACCTGCCGGAGATCAAGATCCGGGTGGTGAATGTGGTGAACTTGATGAAGCTGCAGCCGCCCAGCGAACACCCCCACGGCATTAGCGACAAGGAGTTTGTCAGTATCTTCACCCCCGACAAGCCCATCGTGTTTGCCTTCCACGGCTATCCTTGGCTCATCCACCGCCTCACCTACCGCCGTCCCAACCACCACAACCTGCACGTGCGCGGCTACAAGGAGGAAGGCACCACCACCACCCCCTTCGACATGTGCGTTCTCAACCAGGTGGATCGCTTTAACTTGGCCAACGACGTCTTGGAGCGGGTGGATCGCTTCAAGTACCGGCGGGATCACGTCCAGCAGCTTATCCGGGACAAGCTGGTGGAGCACAAGCAGTACATCTGCAAACACGGGGAAGATCTGCCGGAGGTGCGCAACTGGAAGTGGCCCTATTGAAGGGATCCCCACTCAACTAACTTTCGCCTCTGAGCTCTGGCAGGATAGAGTTTTCTTGGGCTCTGCCTGCCGGAGTTTTCTGAAGTCTAGAGGTTGAGGGTGTGAGGGGTTCAGAAAGGGTGGATGCGGATACCCTTCCCGATCTGGAGGTGGAAGAAACAGAGTGGGGCGGGATGGCGCTCTCGCTGGGGCTGGGTTTAGCCCTCTCGGCCCTTGTGATTGGGATCCGCCCCCAGGTGGTCGTTCCTTTTGGGTTGAGCGCGTTGGGTTCGGCCCTGCTGGGATCCCTGCTCATCCCCGGGTTGCGGCGCTGGAAGGCGGGGCAAGTGATCCGCCAGGAGGGGCCCCAATCCCACCAGAAAAAAGCAGGCACACCCACCATGGGCGGGATCAGCTTTTTGCCCGTGGGGCTACTGGTGGCCGGGATCTGGAAAGGCCTACGGCCCGCTTACGCGAACGGCTGGGATCCCCATTGGCTGGCCGTCGCGCTGCTCACGCTGGCCTACAGCTTTGTCGGCTGGCTGGACGATTGGCTGGTGATCCGACAGCAATCCAACAAGGGGTTGTCTCCCCAACACAAGCTGTTGCTCCAGGTGGGAGTTGCCCTTGGGTTTTGTGTCTACCTGGCCTGGCAGGGGATCCCGACCAGTCTGACCTTGCCGGGGATAGGCACCCTCTCTCTGGGCTGGCTGTTCTGGCCCTTGGCCCTGTTTGTGTTGGTGGGCACCAATAATGCCGTAAACCTCACCGATGGTATGGACGGCTTGGCGGCAGGGGTGGTGGCCATCCTGCTGATTGGGCTGGGGCTCCTTCACAGGGATCCAGAGCTATCGGTGTTGGCTTTCACCCTGAGCGGTGCCTGCTTGGGGTTCCTGGTTCACAACCACCACCGGGCGCGGCTGTTCATGGGCGATACCGGATCCCTGGGGTTGGGGGGCGCTCTGGCCGGGTTGGCGCTGCTGGGGGATCAGCTCTGGGCCTTGGCCCTGATGGGGGGAGTGCTGGTGGCAGAGGCGCTGTCGGTGATGCTGCAGGTGGGCTACTTCCAATACACCAAACGCAAAACCGGCACAGGCAGACGGCTGTTGCGCATGTCGCCCTTGCACCACCATCTGGAGCTGGGGGGCTGGTCGGAGGTGCAGGTGGTGGGATCCCTCTATGGGATAACGGCGCTGCTGGTGGGGCTGGGCTGGGCCTGGTGGCACTGGACCGGAATGTGAGTTCGAGCTGGGGATCCACCGGGATTCCAATGGGGGCCTGACCTCAAACGGGTTGTTCGGCGTGGGAAATGGCCACCGGCAGATCGGCCCCCACCCGCTAAGTCCCGGGATCCCTTCTGTTGTGAGGAAAACGCAAAGATTACTGACCGATGTTTGTTCCCTGTCAAATTTCCAACTGAATCTTTTACATTCACCGTTGCAGATCGGGGATCGCTGTAACGTATGGATATGAACTTAAGTTAACATTGCCTTCCCCTGTAACCCAGTTGGAGGCCTCTAAAAGGAGTGTAATCTCATGATGCCGAGTGGCTCCAAAAATTCCGATAGGCCAGCGGCACAGTCAGGGCACAGCGATTTGGTCTCCGACCCGCCGATGCAAGCGGCTCCTTCTCCGGCAGGTGCTGCTGAGCTTTCCTCTGCGCGGCCGTACGTGGTGTTACACGGCCATTTCTATCAGCCGCCCCGAGAGGATCCCTGCCTCAACCGCATTCAGCGACAGCCGAGCGCCAGCCCCTTTCACGACTGGAACGAGCGCATTTGGGCGGAATGTTACCGCCCCAACGCCTTTGCCCGCGTTCTGGACGACCAAGGACGGGTGGTGCGCATTGTCAACAACTATGAATTCTTGAGCTTTAACTTCGGCCCTACTCTCCTCTCTTGGCTAGAGGAGCATGACATTGAAGTTTACCAACGCATTTTGGCCGGCGACCGTCTCAGCGCTGAGCGGCTTGAGGGTCATGGCAATGCCATTGCCCAAGTCTACAACCACGTCATCCTGCCCCTGGCCAACGAGCGAGACAAGTACACCCAGATCCGCTGGGGAATTGCCGATTTCCAACACCGCTTCGGGCGCCATCCCCAGGGCATGTGGCTGGCCGAAACCGCCATTGATGCAGCAACGGTCACGGCCTTGGTCGAATGTGGGATCCGCTTCGTCATTTTGGCCCCCAGCCAAGCGCAGCGCATTCGCCCCTTGGGACAAACGGAGTGGATCGACGTTAGCCAAGGCCAGATCGATCCCCGTCGGCCCTACCGCTGCTTTACCCCCGATCGGGAGGGGTACTTGGATATTTTCTTTTTCGATGGCCCCATTTCCCGTGACTTGGGCTTTGGGGATATCGTCTACAGCACCCACTCTCTGGCGGAGCGGATCCGTTCCGCTCTGCGCCCGGACAAAGAGGGGGAAGCCTATCTGATCAACTGTGCCACCGATGGCGAGACTTTTGGCCACCACAAGCGGGGTGTAGAACGCACGCTGGCCTATGCCTTTTGCGAGGAATTTCCCCGCCGGGGCTGGCAGGTGGGCAACTACAGCCATTTTCTCAGCCAACATCCCCCCACTTGGGAGGTGCAACTGAAACCGGTCACCGCCTGGAGCTGCGCCCACGGGGTAGGACGGTGGTCGCGAGACTGTGGCTGCGGAGCGGTGGGAGGGTGGCACCAACGCTGGCGGCAACCGCTGCGGGAGGCCCTCAACTGGCTGCGGGATCAGCTGGCCGAGATCTACGAGACGGAGGCCAGAGCCTACCTGCGGGATCCCTGGCTGGCGCGGGATCGTTACATCGAGGTGATTTTGGATCGGGAGCGCTGTGATGCCTTTTTGCAGGAGCACCAAAGCCACCGCCTCACCGCCGAAGATCGGGTGCAAGTGCTGCGCCTGTTGGAGATGCAGCGCTACAGCCAGTTGATGTTCACCAGTTGTGGCTGGTTTTTCGAGGAGCTATCCCGTCCTGAAGGGGTGCAGATCCTGCGTTACGCGGCACGGGCTATCCAGTTGGCAGCAGCAGTGGCGGATGTCAACCTAGAAGAGGAGTTTTTGCAGCGCCTGAGCAAGGCCCCCAGCAACCTCGACCTCTACAGAGACGGCAAGGGGGTCTATTGCGCCTTGGTGCGCCCCAGCTTGATCAGCCCGCAACGGCTGGTGGCTCAGCACGCCATGTTTTCCCTGTTTAACGGGATCCCCCGTTCCCAAGGATATGTGCTGGATCAAGTGGATCAAGAGCGCCTGACGATAGGCGGGTCGACACTGGCTATCGGGCGGGTGAAGCTCACCTTTCCCACCACCCGCGAAGAGCACGATCTAATCTACGCCGTGCTCCACCTCGGCGGCTGGGACTTTCAATGTGGCGTCAAGCCGTTTGCTGGGCGGCGCATCTACGAGCAGATAAAAGCGCGGCTGCTGGCCGGATCCCACAGTCGGATACAGATGATCCTGACCCTGCAAGACCTATTTGGGCCGGAAACCTTCGACTTAAACGCCCTCGACGACGAAGATCGGCAGCAGATGATGCGCTGGCTCACTCAAGATACCCTAGACCGCCTGGCCCAGCTCTACCGCCAAACCTACCTGGACAATTACGGGGTCTTGATGGCCTTTCGGGCCGACGGCCTGCCGATCCCGGAAGAGTTGTTGGCTGCCGCTCAGATCACCCTCAACCAACGCCTGTTGACCAGTTTGCGGGCGATGGAAATGGAAGAGGGCAAGCGGGATCACCTGCTGGAATTGCGGGCAATTGTGCGCGAGGCCGAGCAGTTGGGGTGTCAGTTGCGGCGGGAAGAGGCAGCCCGGGTTCTGGATCGGCTCCTACAGCGGGGGATGTGGCACCTTGCCCACGCTTTTGAGCCGGAGACCTTCGGCGAACAGCTCTACAACCTGGAAGAATGGCTGCAATTGGCTGCAGACCTGCGCCTGCCCATCAACTTGGATCGCCTGCAAGAGCTCTATCTGACAGCGCTGGAGCGTCAAATTGGCCCGCGTTGCCCAGCTTGGCCCCAAGAAGACTGCCGAGACATTTCTGCCGAAAACCTGCACCGCCTCTTACAGGTTGGGCAGCGAATTCGGGTCAACGTCAATGCCTGGCTGCGTCACCTACACCCCCAAAATTAAACCCCCAAGATTAAGTTGAGAGCTCAGTGAACTTTAAAGCCATCGGGATGACAGGATTCGAACCTGCGACCCCTTCGTCCCGAACGAAGTGCGCTACCAAGCTGCGCTACATCCCGACTGACAGGCCCCTTTAACCGCCCGCCGAAGCTCAACAAGTATAGCACGCCGGCTACGGACAATGAGGACAAGGGATCCCCGGCAGAGAAGGGGATCCAATCTGCGCTAAGCTGCAAAAAATCCCCCCTCTCGTCAGCCCAAGTATGAGTCAGTCTAAGGGTTTCCGCAAATCCAAGCCTGAGAAAAAACCGGCCAGCTCCAACACTGCCAAGCGCAAGGAAGCCGCCAAACGGTACGACGAGCTGAAAGCCAAGGGGATGCCGGAGTTCAACATCTTTGCCCGCCGTCGCCAGCCCGCGCCTGGCCAGCCCAACCCTTGGCTGCCGGTGGGATCCCTAGCAGTGGGGCGTTCCAGCGCCATTCACCAGGCCATTTTCCAAAATGAGGAAGAACTCAAAAAAGCAGCCGTCAGGCTGTTTCCCCGTCTCGGCAAGGTGAAAGATGACCTGGAGTTTGGGTTTCGCCTCAAGGACAAGGACTTCCAAGACGAGCCGATCCAGGTGGCGATCCGTCCCCAGCCTTCACCCCTTCAAGTCTGGATGGCCAAAATCCGAGGTTGGTTGGGCCTCTCCGGCAAAGGAACCTCTAAAAAAGGCTAGACTGCCGCAAAGGCTCTGGGCAGCCAGCTCAAAATCAGAGGGTTGACCACCTCTGGGCGCTCGTCGTGGGGGCAATGGCCTGTATTGGGAATGGGCAAGAACTGGTAGTCGATCCCTTTCACGTGGTTTTGAAAGCCGCGACCCCGTTGAATGGGCGTCCAGGGGTCCCCCTCTCCCCAGAGCACCAACAGCGGACAGCGCACCTGAGGCAATAGGGCTTCAGGAGTCGGGCCGGGGGGAGCGGTAAGAATAGAGGCAAACACCTGCTGAGCGCCCACATCACAGGAAGGGGCATAGAGAATCTCCACCAGCTCATCCGTAATGGCGGCGGGGTTGCGGTACACCTGCTCCAGAGTTGCGCGAATACGCTGCCGCTGCCGCACCCGATCGAACAAAAACGGCCCCGTCACCGGAGAAGCCGCCAGAGCGGTGAAAACACTCATGAAAAGGCGGAAAATCGGGCTGAGCTCATGGGAGCGATGGTTCAACCCCCCGGCGCAGTTGAGCAACACTGCTCCTGCCGTTAACTGGGGATGCCGGGCGGCCATCATCAAGCTGAGCAAGGCACCAATGGAATTGCCGATAAACACAGCAGGCTGCTGAATGTGCTGCTGCCAAAAATCCACCAGCAACTCCGCCCACAGATCCAAGGTGTAGGGGAGAGCAGGCTTGGCCGAGCCGCCAAACCCCAGCAAATCCAGGGCATAGACCCGGTATCCTGCCGCAGCCAGCACGGGGATGTTGTGCCGCCAATGGCCGATGGAAGCCCCAAATCCATGCACCAAGACCAGCGAGGGTCCGGATCCCTGCACCACATAGCGAATGGCATGTCCGCGCCAGCTCCAGACTTGGGGAGCAAAAGGAGCAATGGCCTCAGCCGCAGAACCGGCAGAAGAAGCAGTCAGCACAGCCTGAAAACAGACCCAGTTAAAGATGTAGGTAGAAACTCAGAGCCATCCCTGTTCATCATAGCTTCGGAATGCCTTTGTCTCCCGTCTCTACTGCCCTGCCTGCTGCTGCAGTTGCGGGTTCAGGTGCCGCCGAGGTGGGGTTGGGCCGGTCAACATGGGACGAAAGCATGCTGGACTTCTTGGGATCCCCGCCCTTGGCTGGATGGCATAGCACCCGGGGATCAGCTAGAAATCGCAGGAGCCCCGCACTGTACCCGTAGGGTCAGTGTCGGGAGGAATGCGCTTTGATGA
>NZ_JANSIL010000059.1:0-11072 GCF_047462015.1 Synechococcus sp. R5-13
CAGCCTAGAGGTCCGGGCTTGTTTTGTTCTCTGGTAGAGCAGAGCAGGCTCAGGGCTACTGAAAGCCCGCCCCGTACCGCTTAGCGGTCGGGGTCGGGTAGTTTACCTCAGGGTAAAGGCTGAGGGGTTCAACCCCGAGGATTTCGACGGGATCCCCAACCCTCAGGTGCTTGCCCGCCTCCGTTCTCGGGATCCACGTATTGATTCCAAGGCGATAGAAATGGTCAAAGCGGCTGGCTTCGGCCCAGGGTGGCAAGGTTTTCTGCCGTTGCGCTACGAAGTGCTTTTGAAAACCGGGATAGGCCTCTCCGCTCAGGGGATCCCGGGTGGGCACCACACAGCGGGCGCAGGGGTTGAGGCCCAGCAGCTCCACTTCCCCAATGCGAAAGCGCACCCCTTGATCTGCCTGGGCAAAGAGCCGATCCTCCCAAAAGGCAGAGCAATCCGACAGCTCGATATTCATGCGAAAGCGCTGCCGAACCGCTTCCAGGGTCAAGTTGGGGAACCAACCGGCCACCGTCTCCAGAGTGGCTGTGCTGATCAGGGTGGGGCCGTTGGCATAGGGATCATCCGGAAACCCCCTGAGAGGCTCCTCCAGCAGTTGCACCGGAAAGCCCAACCAGTGGCTGAGCCAAGTTTGTAAAGCATCCCGCTGCTGCTGCAGGTCAAACTGGGCCGTCTTGCCATCCCCCCACAACTGCACCTGGCCCAACTGGGGATCAAACCGGGCCCGCAGGCGGTGGACTGCAGCATGGCGCTTGCCGTTCACCCGCTTTCCCTCCGCATCCACCAGGGCGTAGCGGCGATCCCCTTCCAAAGTTCCCCCCGCCGTCAGCCTCACCTCAGACAAAGAGATCCCATCCAGGGACTTGATGGGATAGACCGTTAACCTGGCAACCTGGGGCATGGCCTGTCTGCCGGGATCCCTGGGGGTGGGATCCGCCTTAGCTGCTTAACTGTCGGCTTCGGTGGGATGGTCGGTCATGGGGTAGCTGCGGATAAAGTCTCTGGGGGTTACATTTTCTACAAACTTGCGAAAGGCCTCCCGCTCTGCTTCGTCGGCATCTTGGTTCATGGGGATCGAGGCTTCCGCAATGACCTCTTCCACCGTCCAGATGGGAACATGGGCCCGCAGAGCGAGGGCAATGGCGTCACTGGGGCGGCAGTCGATCTCTTGTTTTTTGTCACCATTCACGGTGACGAGCACCGCGTAGAAGGTGTTATCCAGCAACGCGTGAATGATGACTCGCTCCAGCTTGATCCCCCACGTCTTCCAGGAATTGAGGATGAGATCATGGGTCATGGGGCGCAGTGGCTTTTGGTCGTCCAGGGCCTGCAAAATGGCGTTGGCCTCTGCTTTTCCCACCCAAATGGGCAGGGCACGACGCTCACTGCCATCGCGCAGGATGACAATGGGGTTTTGGTTGACGGCATCGACCGCAATCCCAGCCACATGCATCTCGATCATGAGCAATTGCCTCCAGCCGGTGATCTTGATCGTATCTACGGGCGTCAAAGTTTGGCAACACACCATGAGCTCAGTTGGTAGTCCAGTTGAAGTGGCTTTGATCGGGGGCACTAGCGAGAGCCGCAGCTTGGCCGACGCCCTCAGCCGGCAGGGGATCCCTTGGGTGGCAACCGTCACCACCGAAGGGGCCAGAAGACTGTATCAGGATTTGCCTGGTCAGGTGGTGGTCACCCGATTTTCGCCGCCATCTCTGGAAGAATTCCTGCAAGAACGCCGGATCCGCGTAGTGGTGGATGCCTCTCATCCTTTTGCCCAGCAAATCTCGCAACTGGCCATCCAGGTGACGGCTCAACTGGGGATCCCCTACCTGCGCTACGAACGCCCTCCTCTGGAGCTGGATCCCTGGGTACAGGTGGTGCCGGATTGGCAGGGGGTGCTCACAGATGCGGTGCTGGCGGGGCGGCGGGTGCTGCTGACGGTGGGAGTGAAGGCCCTGCCCCTGTTTGTACCTTGGCAAGATCGCTGCCAACTGTGGGCACGGGTGCTGCCGGAATCGGTTCCCCAAGCGGTGCAAGCCGGGATCCCTGCCGAGCGGGTGATCGGGATGCGCTTGCCCCTCAGCTTGGAGCAGGAACTACAGCTTTGGCAACAGCTCAGCCCTCAGGTGGTGATCAGCAAAGCCTCTGGGGAAGCAGGCGGGCTGGGGATCAAACAGGCAGTGGCCAAAACCCTGGGGATCCCTTTGTGGGTGATCCGCCGACCCCCCTTGGACTATCCCTGGTGCAGCCAGGATTTGACAGCAGTGGTGCAGGCCTGTAGGCGATGCTTGGAAGGAGCGGGACCTTGAGGTTGCCCAGCTCCAGTCCAACGGGTCAAAACGGCTCTTCGGGGGGTAGGTTGGAGTCGCGGTCTTGACGGGATCCCAGCAATTCCAGCCGATCCACAGCAATGATGGGTCTCTGGCGCTCTTCTCCGGTGGATTTGTCTGTCCAGCGATCAAACTTCAGTCTGCCCGTTACTCCGATAAGACTGCCTTTGCGCACATACTCTCCCGCCACCTCGGCAGTGCGGTCCCACAACTCTAGGCTGAACCAATCGGGCTTGTCTTCCCCTTTGCGGAATCGGTTGACCGCCAAGCTAAAAGTACAGACCACCTTGCCTGACTCAAAGTAGCGCACCTCCGGATCCATGCCGGCTCGCCCCACCAAGGTCACCAGGTTCAAGCTCATGGGTAGTTTCTCCAGACCGCCAGTAGATCTAGCCTTCGTTGTAGCGCTCGCAAGGGATCCCTGTCATCTTTTTGCTTGCGACCGTCAGCTTGGGCTCAGAGCCGATTCTTTAGGATATTTACAGATTCAACTGCGGGGATCCCGATTGATCTCTGGGAAAAGCCTCTGCTGTGATGGACTTGATGCTCGGGATCCGGATCCGCACTCTGTCGCAAAAGTTTACAATGGCAGAAGCAGTTGAGCAAATGCCAGCCCACCAGACACTCCCACCGGCCAATTGCAGGGCTAGCAGAGCAGGTTCGTTGCTGTGAGAGGACGCATTCGGAAGCATTTCCCATGGAATTCATCTACACGTACGCCTGGTTGATCCCCGTCTATCCTTTGGTGGCGGCCTTTCTCCTCGGCTTAGGCATCCTGATGTTCAACGCCTGGACAAGGGCCAACCGCTCTTTGGCTGCCTTTTTGAGCGTGTTCGCGACCGGGACGGCGATGGTTCATGCCTTTGCCCTTTTGGTCAGCCAGGTGCAAGGGCACGAAACCGTCCTCAGAACCATCACCTGGGCCCAGGCGGGATCCTTCTCGGTGGACATGGGCTTTGTCGTGGATCACCTGAGCGCTATGATGCTGGTGGTGGTGACCACCGTGGCCTTTCTGGTGCAGATCTACTCCCATGGCTACATGGCTCACGATCCCGGCTATGTGCGTTTCTACGCCTACCTGAGCTTATTTAGCTCCTCGATGCTGGGCTTGGTGGTCAGCCCCAACCTGGTGCAGATCTATATCTTCTGGGAGCTGGTGGGGATGTGCTCCTACCTGCTCATCGGCTTTTGGCACGACCGGCAGGCAGCGGCAGAAGCAGCGCAAAAGGCGTTTGTGGTCAACCGGGTGGGAGATTTCGGCCTGCTGTTGGGCATCTTAGGTTTTTACTGGATTTCCGGTACCTTCGCGTTTGACGAGATCGGGCGCAACTTGCAGGAGATGCTGGCTAGCGGGGCAGTGAGCAGCAGCTTGATTGCCCTGTTTGCGGTGTTGGTGTTCTTGGGGCCGGTGGCCAAGTCGGCCCAGTTCCCGCTGCATGTGTGGTTGCCGGATGCCATGGAGGGCCCCACGCCCATTTCCGCTCTCATCCACGCAGCCACGATGGTGGCGGCTGGGGTATTCCTCTTGGCCCGCATGTTCCCGGTGCTGGAAGGGATCCCGGTGGCCATGGACATCATCGCCTGGACAGGGGCGGGCACAGCCTTCTTGGGGGCCACCATTGCCATCACCCAAAACGACATCAAAAAAGGCTTGGCCTACTCCACCATTTCCCAGCTGGGCTACATGGTCATGGCTATGGGGTGCGGCGCCTATGGGGCGGGCCTGTTTCACCTGATGACCCACGCCTACTTTAAGGCGATGCTCTTTTTGTGCTCTGGCTCAGTTATCCACGGCATGGAAGCGGTGGTCGGCCATGACCCGGTTTTGGCCCAAGACATGCGCCTGATGGGGGGGTTGCGCAAATACATGCCGGTTACGGCCATCACGTTTTTGATCGGCACGTTGGCCATTTGTGGGATCCCGCCCTTCGCCGGCTTTTGGTCTAAGGATGAGATCTTGGGCGCTGTTTTCGAACGGAACCCAGCTCTGTGGGGGGTGGGCTTCCTCACCGCCGGGATCACCGCCTTCTACATGTTCCGCATCTACTTCCTCACCTTCGAAGGGGAGTTTCGCGGCACCAACCTGAGACTGCGGCAGGAGGTGGCCATCAGCCAGGGCCGTCCTGTGCCAGCTTTTGCCTACGTTTTTGCGGGGAAACAACCGGCCTTTGGCCCTGGAGCCATGAACATTCAAGAAAAACCCCAGCCCAGCAGCCATCCTGAAGCCCACGAAAACCTACACGATGGGCATGGCCACGCCTCAGAGCCCCATGAGTCCCCTTGGTCGATGACCTTCCCGCTGTTGGCTCTGGCCGTCCCTTCTGTGCTGATTGGCCTGGTGGGCACCCCTTTTGCCAACTTCTTTGAAGCTTTCATCCACCCACCGACTGAGTCTGTGGCAGAGGCAGGCTCGATTTTACCGCTGGTGGCAGCAGAGTGGCAGGAGGTGCTGGCGGGCCATTTCGATTGGGCAGAGTTTCTGATCATGGCGGGTAGCTCCGTGGGCATTGGGCTGATCGGCATCACCTTGGCCAGCTTGATCTACTGGCAAAAGCGCATCGACCCGGGCACCTTCCCCCAAAGCCTGCAGCCGCTCTACTACTTCTCCCTCAACAAGTGGTACATTGACGACCTCTATGAGCGAGTCTTTGTGCAGGGCACCCGCTTCGTGGCACGGGAGGCGCTGGAGGTGGACAGCCGCATTGTGGATGGTGTGGTCAACCTGACGGGCTTGGTGACCATGGTGAGCGGCGAGGCGATGAAATACCTGGAGAGCGGCAAGGCCCAGTTTTACGCTTTGATTATCTTTGCAGCGGTGGTGGTGATGGTGGTGGCATCAGGGGTAGGGTTCTAGCTCGAAGACGAGGATGGATCCGGCCCGCTTGGCCAAGGGATCCCTCAGCCTAGAACTGCTGCTATGCTACGGAGCAAGTTGAGCGGATCCCTTGTTGCAATGGCCCCGCGTTCTCTTAAGTCGATTTCGCATCCCTTGTTGGCGGAAAAGCAAGGTCAGAGGGAGCGTGTCTTGGCCCTGAAAAATCAGATCGAAGCGATCCTCTACTTAAAAGGGCAGCCCCTGGAGCTATCGGCCCTGGCCCAGTTGGCCCATTGCAGTCGCGACGAAGCCTACGATGCGCTGCTGGAATTAATGGAAGACTATGCCCATCGCGATTCTGCCTTGGAGGTCTTACAGGTGGAGGAGGGGTTTGCCCTGCAGTTGCGGGAGCCGTTTTTGGAGCTGGCCAACCAGCTTTTACCCCCTGAAATTGGGGTGGGTGCTACCCGTACCCTGGCTACAATCATTCTGCGTGGCCCTCTCTCGCAAGCCGATTTGGTGGAGTTGCGCGGTCAAGGTGCTTATCAGCACGTGGCAGAGCTGGTAGAAAAAGGCTTTGTGACCCGCTATTGCAAAGAAGGCTGCCGTTCCCCTTGGTTGCGCGTGACGGATAAATTTCATCGCTACTTCATAGTAGATGAGCTGGCCAAAAAAGCAGCAGAGGCAGCCTCCTTCCCCGAACAGTAAAAAGGATCCCCGATAAGGGGATCCAGACCAAAAGGATCCCAGCTTTACCCGACGAAGGGATCCCTTCTCAAGCGCCCGTCAAAGTTGGTGTTCGGGCTTTTACTACTTATTAGGCTGAGGGGTGACCCGCAAATAAGGCTTAATTTCCTGATAGCCTTTCGGGAACTTTTCTTTCAGCAATTCCGGATCTTTCAACGAAGGCGGGATGATAACATCGTCACCGTCTTTCCAGTCGGCGGGAGTGACAACGTTATACTTATCCGTCAGCTGTAGGGCATCGATCACCCGCAGGAGCTCGTCGAAGTTGCGGCCTGTGCTGGCCGGGTAGGTAAGAATGAGGCGTATCTTCTTGTTGGGATCGATGATGAACACCGAGCGCACCGTCAGGGGCAGCCCTTCTTGATTGAGGTTGGTTTGATCCAACATGCCGTAGAGCTGAGAGACCTTGCGGTCTGCATCTGCCAAAATGGGATAGGTCAAAGTGGCGTTCTGGGTTTCCTCGATGTCTTTTACCCAGCCGACGTGGGAGTCCACATCGTCCACACTGAGGGCGATCACCTTCACACCCCGCTTTTCAAATTCGGGCATCAGCTTGGCAACGGTGCCCAGCTCTGTGGTGCAGACCGGCGTGTAGTCGGCGGGGTGAGAGAACAGCACCACCCAGCTATCTCCAGCCCAAGAGTAGAAATCGATTTCGCCGTGGGTAGACTTTTGCGTGAAATTGGGAGCAGTATCGCCAAGTCGGAGAGACATACGCTCTTGATCCTCCGTAAAAGGGTTCAATCCGGTGAGACAGGGATCCGGATCCTTCGACCCGATCCCTTCCGATCTTGCCACATAACTCCACTTTTCCGAGCGGATTGCAGGTGATTTTAAGATTCTTGCTGGCGGGAGGGAGTGCTCCTCCTCTTCCCTGACGCCTTGCGCCCAGGCAGAACGTAAACAATTGCTGCGCGGATCTTAACGTTCCTTAAGTTCTTTGCTGCAGCGGTAGCCCCCTAGAAGTATGCTAGGTAGCACTAGATCCTCTGACGTAAGGTAGGCCATGGAAGAATTGAGGCAAGACGCAGAAACCGTTACACCTTGCAGCTTGGCCACCCTGTGGGCGCAAAAATATGTAGACAAGCTACGGGCACAGGCTGCCTTGGGCGAGCTGCCAGGCGCCCCTCTAGCTGACAAGGTGAAGGGATCTTTGCGCTTTGCCAGCTCCCAGGCCTGGGCGAAGACGGAGCGGCTCTTGGCTGCTGAAATACCGAGGCAGCGGCTGGATCCGGACTTGATTGATCCCTGGCAAATTGCCGAGGATTCCCAGGAGTTATTTGAAAAGGCAGCAGCAAGTTGTGGGGAGGGCCTCTCACCAGCCCGCTTTTCGGTAAAGATCGCGCCATCTTGTGGCCAGCTGCGGGCTCGCTACAGCAAGCCGGATCCGCGGGTACTTGGCTTTTTAAGCATGCAATTTCACTACACGGGGCAAATGGTCCTGCAGGCTCTGCTGCCCCAGGAGCGGGGTCTCTTCCACCCCTACTTGAAGGTTATGGATGACCACCTGTACATGCCTTTGCAGAGGATGTACGAGGCCGCTGCCGCCCAGGCAGGCGATCACTTTTCTGCGCCTTTGGCTGCTATTCAAGAGCTCTTGCCCCTGGTTACCAGCGTGGCAGAGTCCATTTGTGCCGAGGTAGCCCAACGTTTTCCGGACTATCACTGCGAAAGCGGTCCTTTGACAGATCTGAACGTGCGGATTTCCAGCATCCGCGATGTGGAGATGTTTCAGGTGTACTTGGGCCTCTGTGCCCTAGAAGGCAGCATGGCGGCTATCCAGCAGGAGCTGTTTCCCCTCTGTGTGATGCTCTACCCCCCTTTGAAAGTGAGCTGGGAGCTGGTACGGCAGATGCTCAAGCTCTTGGATAAGGTTCTGAGGTCTGGTCTCAGCCAGGCCAGCTATGCCGTCCTGCTGCCCTACCTCCAGGCAGTGCAGGGTATGTTCTCGCTGGAGGTTTTTCCTGAAAATGACCCCATCTGGAGCCATCATCCCGATGTGATGCGCTTTATGGAGACGGCGCAGAATCTGTTGCAAGAATTGCTGGCTCAAAAAGCTTAAAGGCCAGTTAACGCCACCATTCCTATTCCCGCTCGCGACCTCCCAGTTACGCAAGGAAGGGAACATTGGCAGTTGCTGCTCAGCCTGCCTGCAGCTTGGGATCCACCAGCTCGGCTACGAATTGGTGCAGGATGGTGACATAGCGCTCTCTGGCCACCTGCAGCAAGTTGTTGTGATCGGCTCCCTCGATGGGCACCAAGCGTTTGGGATCCCGTGCTGCTTGGTAAAGGGCTTCAGCATGCCAGAAGGGGATTAGACGATCCTGGGTACCGTGCAAAATTAGCAGCGGGCAATTGATCTTGGCCATGCGGCTGAGGTTGTCGAAGCGATCGAAAGGTAGCAGCGGGATGCGCGTCAAGACGCGGAAGGCAGTCACGAAAGTAGATTCCAGGATCAGGCCGCCCACTGGTTTTTGCGCTGCCAGGTAAACCGAGGGCCCGCCCCCTACTGATCTTCCATAGACCAAGATCCGCTCCGGCGGGATCCCTTGGGCAACTAGGTAAGTGTAAGCGGCCTCGATATCTTTGTAAGCGCCGGCCTCGGAAGGGATCCCTTCGCTGGTGCCGTAACCGCGGTAGTCGTAGGCCAAGACGGCAAACCCAGCCTGCTGCAGGCCCACCAGGCGGGGCAGGATATCCCCCAAGTCTTCGGCGTTGCCATGGCTGTAGAGGAGGGTGTAGGCAGCGGCGGGATTGGGCAAATGTACCGCTGAAATCTGTAGCCCATCAGAGGTCGTGAGCTTGAGAATGGCATCCCCATCTCGATAGCTGGCGGGCTGGGGCAGAAAGATCAGCCGCTCCGATTGAAACCAGCCCAGCCAGAGCAGGTAGCCGTACACCACCAGCCCGACCAGCAGCAAGGATCGCCCCACGCGCAGCCATGGGAAGGATCCCCAAACTAGTTGTAGGAGATCTCGGTGGGGCATTGACAGGAAGGCATCGACAAGTAAGTTAAGCTCAATTTGCGGCACTTGCCCAAGGTTCTGCGCTGCTTACAGGCAACCCCTTTCCCATAAGGGAAGAGGGGAGCAGGAAAACTGCATCCTTCAGGGCTCCGCTTGAGAGAAAAAGCATTTCCAGGCACAAACCCCAATCCAGTTGACAAGGGTGTGGGCGACAATGGTGACCAACAGGTTTCCCGACAGCCACAAGCCAATCCCCATGAGGATACCAACCCCGCTGGCCCAGACGGCATAGGGCCAGCCCTGCCATCCCAGCCAATGCAAGGCGCCAAACAAGAGGCCGCTCAGCAGGATCCCGCCTGTCCACCCCAAGGGGCTGGCCACCAGAGCTGACAGCAGCACACCGCGAAACAGCCATTCCTCGCTCCAGCCCGGCAGCAGGCCCACCCAAAGGATATCTCCCCACTGCAAGGGATCCGCCACCCAGTGTAAGTAGGCAGTGGCTGCCCGACGATAGGCTGGCCAGAGCCGGTAAACCCCGCCGCTGAGCAGAGCCACCCCCAGTCCCAGCCCTGCCCCCCACGCCAAGGCCAGGGGATCCCAGCGAAACGGCACGGGAAAGGAGGATCCCAGCCAGATCCAGAGACCCACAATGAGAGCCGAAAACAGGGTGGTGATGCCCATTCCATTCAAGATCTGTTCGCGTGTGCAGGGCTGAATCTGGGAAGTCATGGAGGGGATCCCTAGGCTTCGAAGTCCGGAGGGTTAACAGCAGCTGCTGTTTTTATCATCGTTTATCTCAGCGGTCCTAGGTTCACGGCAGGTTGACAGCAGCTACAGAGCGTCCCTCAAAACTGCCTCAGCTTGTAAGCCAGCATGGATATGAGCCTTGAGTGTGACCAAAGGGACTCAATCGCCCCCTTGCTCTGTCTTCTGAGCCTCTGTGTAGCGCTTGATAACCTCTCCGGAAACTTGCCCCGCTGTACCCGCGTAGTAGCTTGGGTTCTACAAATAACCACCCCAGAGCCTCTTTTTGAGTTCAGAATGTCTCCCAAAGAGAGCAGGAGCCGTGGAACTTTTAATACCTTGGCAACGACCGCCGGAGCCGCCTTGGGAGAAGCAGAAAGAAAAACGTGATTCAAGGCTTAGAGTAGAGAAGGGCTTCCAAGCTTTTACCCTCAGCCCGGCTATACCCCAAATACCCACACCCGAGATGGGTGCAAAGTGCTCCGCACCACGGACGCGACCGAGCGGCGCATTCACCAAGCCATTCAAAACGCGCAGGCTCGCTTCGACAGCGACAAGTTCGCCGACAAATTTGCCCAGCAACTGCGGGGAGAGCCGGGGAACTGAAGAAAAGCGAGCAGGAATGGCTCAGTCGCCTGGGAGCCTTGGGCAACCCAACCAACGGCGGATCTACTGCTGGCCAATTCAAATCTGCGGTGGGATTGTTTTCTGGAGAGTTGCCGCTACCATTACACTTTGAGCGTTGCCACCGGAAACTCCCCGGCGGGAAAAGAAGAGGGGGCTGCGTCCAAAGTGGGGGATTAAGGTCATGTTCCAGCGTATTGCTCTCGGCTCTGCTGCATTGGGATTGCTTCTGGCCATACCCGTCCTTCCCAGCCACGGGTTTGGAGAGCCCCGGGTCGTTCCCGATACCCCGTTCTACTTCGACAACCACCGCTTCGATCGCTACCCAGATGCGGTTGTGGTGCGGGTGGTCAACGGCGACACCCTAGTGGTGCAAATCGAAGGGGAACAGAAGATGCGCCTAATCCGGTTGGCCGGGATCGAGGGTCTCAGCCCGGAAGAAAACCCCTATTACCAGCAAGCCATTGAACTGATGCGGGAGCGCATCCTCTACCGCACCGTCAAGCTGGAAGGGGATAAGTTGCTGCGCAACGTAGATGCTACGGGCTTGGTGGAGGCCTATGTCTGGTTAGAAGGCCATCAGATGAACGCCATGTTGGTGCGCAATGGCCTGGCCCGCATCATCCCCTACAGCCACAACATCAAGTACGACAGCTACTACGGTGGCCTACAAGAAAAAGCCCAGCAGGAGCGCCTTGGCATTTGGAGCCGTCTCTGAGTTGGCTTTATACTGAACTTCAGTTCTTTAATCTTCAAGGGAGCAGAGAGGAAAGAGCATGACTCTAGTCAATAATAAGCTCAACTATACTGAAAATAATGTATAATATGTTCAGTACGGAT
>NZ_JANSIL010000060.1:0-77233 GCF_047462015.1 Synechococcus sp. R5-13
AACAAACAGAATGCTATCGCTGCATAGTTGAACAGTGATGTTCAGCAGTGTTCAGCGTAAATGTATCAGCGCCGGACATCCCCATTCTCCCTCAGACGGGAGGGATCCCTCCCCTGAGGGACAGGGATCCATTGGCGACGGCGGGACAGAGTCCTCCGCTGCTGCAGCAGAAGGGGAATCGGCGCCCGGTCGTGTCAGCAGTGGGGAACTGTCTGCGATCCCGGCTGCCCCGCCAGGGTTTAAGTCGGGGTTTGTGGGGCTGATCGGGCGGCCCAATGTGGGCAAGTCCACCCTACTCAACGCCCTGGTGGGACAAAAGATTGCCATCACCTCTCCCGTGGCCCAGACCACCCGCAACCGCCTGCAGGGGATCCTCTCCCTACCCCAAGCCCAGATCATCTGGGTGGATACCCCTGGCATCCACAAACCCCACCACCGCCTGGGGGAAATCTTGGTACACAACGCCCAGGCAGCCATTGCCGCTGTGGACGTGATCCTCTTCGTGGTGGATGGATCGGTGCCGGCAGGACGCGGGGATGCTTTTATTGCCGAGCGGATCCCTGCTGCTTCCCCCTGCCTGATCGTCTGCAACAAAGCGGATCTGCTTCCTCGGGATGCTGCCGTGCGCCAAGCTCACCAGGAGAGCTACCAAGCCCTGCGCCCCGGCGCTCCTGTCGTTTGGGTGTCTGCCTTGGATCCCAGCAGTTTGACACCCCTGATCCAAGCCACCATCGATCTGCTGCCCACCGGCCCCTACTACTACCCGCCGGATCTGGTGACGGATCAGCCGGAGCGGTTCATCATGGCGGAGCTGATCCGAGAACAGGTGCTGCTGCAGACCCGCGAGGAAGTGCCCCATTCCGTGGCCGTGACCATCGACCAGGTGGAAGAAACCCCCAACGTCACCCGCATCCTGGCCACCCTCTATGTGGAGCGGGACTCGCAAAAGGGGATCCTCATCGGCAAAGGGGGGGAAAGGCTCAAGCGGATCGGCCAGGCAGCCCGCCTGCAGATTCAAAAGCTGATCCTGGGCAAGGTGTACCTGGAGCTGTTTGTCAAGGTGCGGCCCCACTGGCGGCGCTCTGAGCACCTTCTGCGCGACTTGGGCTACAGCGCTACGTCCCCCTAGCGGGAATAAGCCATTTGCGTCAGCAGGACGGAGTTCCTATGCCCCCCTCTCCCCTTGTGGGTAGGAGACTGGGGTATTTGCGCGAGCAGCACAGCGTGCTTGGGGGGAATGCTGCAAAAATGCCCTAGACCTGCTTAGAACAGATACTGACTGGGATCCCTGCGTTAGCTTGGATAGCAAAGCCTTTGGAGTTCAACGGCAGTTTTTCCCATCTTGCTTTGCTGCCCCGCGCTATGACCGCTTTCTATCCCGCTACGGTTCAACCCGGCGCCCGCACCCTGCCTGGCCACTACTACGTCTCCTCCAGCCGCTTTGAGGCGGAGATTGAGCAGATTTTTTATCGGCAGTGGTTCTGCGTGGGGCGCAGTGCCGATCTGGCCCAACCCGGAGACTTTTTGCAGGTGCAGGTGCTCAGAGAAAGCCTGATCCTGGTACGGGATCCCAAGGGGCAAGCCCATGCCTTCTTCAACCACTGTCGCCATCGAGGAACCCGACTCTGCAGCGAGCTCCAAGGCCATTTTGCCGATGGGATCCCTTGCCCCTACCACGCCTGGCGCTATGGGCTGGACGGGCAATTGTTGGCAGCTCCCCAGATGCACGAGGTGGAAGACTTTCGCCGTGAAGATTATCCCCTCCACTCCGCTGCCTTGGCAGAATGGGAAGGCTTCGTCTGGGTCAACCTCAGCCGCAATCCTCAGCCCTTCGATGAGGTTTTTGCCCCATTGCAAGGTCGTTTCCGAGAGTGGAACCTGTCCGCTCTGCGGCGAGGCCATCGTATTGAATACCACGTTCAAGCCAATTGGAAATTGCTGTTTGAAAACTACTCTGAGTGCTACCACTGCCCGCTCATTCACCCAGAATTGGCCCGCCTTTCGCCGGCTCGCAGTGGTCGCAACGACTTGATGGAAGGCCCCTTTTTGGGCGGCTACATGTTGCTCAATCCAGATGTGACCAGCCTAAACATGAGTGGCCAACGCAGCTTGCCCCTGATCTCCACCGTGCGAGGCGAGAACCAACGGCGGGCCTACTACTACACCCTTATGCCCAATCTATTCTTGAGCCTGCAGCCGGACTATGTCATGACCCACACTCTGTGGCCCCAGGGATCCGACCGGACGCGGGTTGTCTGCGATTGGCTGTTTGAGCCGGAGACCTTGGCGCTGGATGGTTTTGATCCCAGCGAGGTGGTGGAATTGTGGGATCGCACCAATCGACAGGATTGGCACCTGTGCGAGCTCACCCAGCAAGGGGTGGGATCCCGTGCCTATGAAGCAGGGCCTCTTTCCCATGCAGAAGGGTTGCTGCAAGCCTTTGGGCGGGAATACCGCCGGCAGATGCAGGAGTTGGAAGAACAAAGCTGCTAAAAAAGTGTTAGGGACAGAGGGTTTTTGTTGATTGGGTTGCCGTTGGCGTTGTCAGGACGAAGTTCTTTGTAAGGTGCTTTGGGCTGAGGTTAACCACAATGTTGCGACTGTACGGGATCCCAACCTCCGGAAATTGCTACAAAGTGGAATTGCTCCTCAAGCAATTGGGGATTCCCTATGAGACGGTTGAAGTCAACTCCAGGGCCGGAGAAAACCGCCGCCCCGAGTACCTGGCCAAAAACCCCCTGGGCCAGATCCCGGCTTTGGAACTGGAAGATGGAACGGTCTTGGCGGAGTCCGCCGCGATCTTGGTCTACCTGGCAGAAGACACCCCCCTCTACGGCCAAAACAAGTTGGAACGGGCCGAGATTTTGAAGTGGTTGCTTTTTGAACAAACCCGCATTGCCCGCTACATCGCCACCACTCGCTTCTGGGTGCGGGCCGGCCAAGCAGAGGCCCATGCTGACGTGATCGCCCAGAACTTGAAATCTGGAACAGAGGCCTTGGAGATCATGGAAGGCCACCTGCAGGGGAAAGCATTTTTTGTGGGCAACCGCTACACCATCGCCGATCTCGCCCTTTTCACATACACCCATGTGGCGGAGCAGGGCGGGTTTGACCTCAAGCCCTTTCCCCAGATCCGAGCCTGGTGTCAGCGGGTGAAAGAAACCGACCGGTTCTTCCCCCTACCCGGAGCATGAAACATTTTCTCCTAATTGCTGGCTCCCTCCATGCCCTCTAGCAACTGGCCCAGATACCAAATCTCGACCTCGCTGGCCACATCTCCCTCAGCCAAGAAGGGCGTGCCATCTTGGAAGTTGAGCGGCCCCTTGAAGAGCTGAATGCTGCCATTCCCCAAGCCGGCGATGAACTCCTCCAACTTAGCCCTATCTTCTGGCTCCAGGGCTTCTCCCATGATGAACCCTGCCGAAGACGTGTCCGGGTTGTTGATATCCGACCAGTCGATGGGCGGACGCAGGAATTGGCTCTCGAAGGTGCCCGCGCGAGCTGCCTCGATCAATTGCTTGTATCCTGGCCCCCAGTTGTAGTAGGAAACCCCCAGGCAAATTTCGGGCGCAAAGTTACAACCGCTGGCCAGGCCGTAGTGGGTGTAGCGCACTCGCTTTCCGGCCTCAGCAGCCCGCTTGCCTTGTACCGCCGCCTCCGGCGTATCCAACCCCGACATCACCACATCAAAGCCGCTGTTGTAAAAGTCATCGGCAACCTTGCTTGGATCCAAAGTAACCCCTGGAATGTTGAACCAGAAGCCAATCCAGGTCACCCGGAACTGCAACTCTTCAGGACGATCTCGGTAAGTTTCCCAGCAGTATTTGGCCCCCAAGTAAGCAGCAGCAGCGTAACGGCGGGTTTCATCGTTGATCAGAGGTCCCAACAGGCCAATTTTGCCGGTTTCGGATCCCAGAGCCGCGGCACATCCGGCCACCATGCGCATCGCTTCCATCTGGGGCATGATGTTGGCCAAGTTGGGCAGATCGATGTAATTTTTCCCCTCCTTCCAGGCCATGTCCCCAGAAGCATGGATAACCGCAATCTCGGGATGCTTGCGGGCCGTTTCAATCGCGTCGTCTTTGTGGTCATCAGAAGTAAAGATGATAACCTTGGCCCCTCGGGCGATCATGTCATCCGCCACCTGGGAGGCGCGCACATTGGGCCGATCCGCCGGGTTCACCTTATCCAGGTAATCAAACTCGACACCGGGCAACTTGGCCTTGACGTATTCGCTGCCCTCCACATGCGCCTGGCTCCAGCCGCCATCCTGCATCGGCCCCACCAGCACCATGCCCACTTTGAAGGTCTCCTGCGCCGTTGTGGGGGTGGATCCCAGTAGAGCGGCGACTGCCAGGCCAATAGCCCAGCCTCTCGAGGGAGAAAAAGCGCGGGTAAGATTCCAGTTCACAGGCAGCTCCAACAGAACAGGGATCCAAAGCCGGAAGACTACATCCATCATCGGGATCCCGCTGCAGATCGCTGTATCTGAGAATACAAAAAGGCGCTTGGCAAACGACGTGGAAGCCAGCAGGGGCTCAGGGAGAAATTTATCGTTCCTTCAGTTCCCGCTGAATCTCCCGCTGGGTTTGCCGCTCTTTGATTGCCTGCCGCTTGTCGTGGAGCTTTTTGCCACGGGCTACGCCCAGATGGGCTTTGATCCAGCCGCGGTTGAGCACCAGCTTGAGGGGAACCACGGTCAGGCCCTTTTGTTCCACCAAGCCCCGTAGGCGGTCGATCTCGCGGCGGTGCAGCAGCAACTTGCGGCGGCGGGTAGGGTCGTGGTTAAACACTTTGCTGGCGGTGTCATGGGGGGAGATGTGCAGATTGTGCAGCCATGCTTCCCCATCCCGAAAGAGGGCAAAAGCGTCTTGCAGGTTGGCTTTGCCCGCTCGTATCGATTTCACCTCTGTGCCGGTCAGTTGGATCCCGGCCTCATAGGTCTCCAAGATGTCGTACTCGAAGCGGGCGCGACGGTTGTCAACCAGGGTTTTGACGTTGGGATCCACAGCCATAGGCTTTCAGTAGACCAGAGGGCCTAACGAGAGGTCAGGGATCTCTCCAATTTTCGCACCGCCCGCCCAACCAAGCGCTCGGATTTGCCGCGCCAGAGAAAGCGAATGGGGGTACCGGTAAAGTCCAGGTTTTGCCGGAAGTGCTTTTCCAGGAAGCGGCGGTAGTTATCCTTAAACAAATCGGGATCGTTGACAAACAGAACAAAGGTGGGGGGCCGATCCGCCACCTGGGTGCCGTAGTAAATTCTGCCCTGCTTGCCCTGGCGGTTGGTGGGGGGCGATTGCCAGGCAAGAGCATCCTGGAGCACTTCGTTGACCACAGCGGTGGGAACCCGTTTGCGGTGGGCGGCCACCACGGTATTCACCTGCTCAAAGATTTTGTGGGTGCGTTGCCCAGTGAGGGCGCTGACAAACAGGAGCGGCGCCCATTCAATAAAGTAAAGCCTGTCGCGAATCTCGCGGGTGAACTCGTTGATGGTGTGGGTATCTTTGTTTTCTACTGCATCCCACTTGTTGACGACGACAACGCAGGCGCGGCCCTCTTCTTCGATGCGCCCGGCCAGCCTCTGATCCTGTTCGGTAACCCCCTCCAAAGCATCGATCACCAGCAGCACTGCATCCGAGCGCTGGATGGCCTTGAAGGCCCGGTTGATGCTGAAGAACTCAATGCCGTACTGCACGCGGTTTTTTTTGCGGATGCCGGCGGTATCGATGAGGCGATAGGGCTGCCCTTCCCAGGTGACCACGGTGTCGATGGCATCGCGGGTGGTGCCGGAAATGGGGCTGACGATGGCCCGCTCGGATCCTACCAGGCGGTTGAGCAGGCTGGATTTGCCGACGTTGGGCCGTCCCACAATCGAGACGGCGATGGGATCTGGCTCGCCTGCGGCTTCTGCGGTCACTTCGGGCAAGTGAGCCAGCACCGCCTCCAACAGCTCGGCTACCCCATTGCCATGGATGCCGGAACAGGGGATCGGATCCCCCAGCCCCAGCTCCCAAAAGGCTGCTGCCTGAGCCAGGCCCATCTGCCCCGACTCGCACTTGTTTACGGCCACCACCACCGGCAGGGGTTGTTTGCGCAGCCAATCGGCCACTTCTACATCGGCGGGTGTCAGTCCCTCTCGGCCATCCACCACGAAGATCACGGCCTGCGCCTCGGCCATGGCTGCCATCGCTTGCTGGCGAATGTGGGGCAGAAATTCGCTGTCGTCGCCAAAAACCAGGCCGCCGGTGTCCACCACCCGCAAGCGGCGCCCGTTCCATTCCACCTCCTGGTACAGGCGATCCCGGGTCACGCCGGGCTCATCGTGCACAATGGCCGAACGCACCCCCGCCATGCGGTTGACGAGGGTAGATTTGCCCACGTTGGGGCGACCCACAATGGCCACAAGAGGTAGGGGCACTGTTGGCTCGTCGATAACTTGGGATATCTATCCTAGCTGTTCGGGATCCCGGATGCCCAAAGCCGCCAATCTCGATCATTGCTTTGGATGCAGGTCTGGCGGTAAGTTAGGTACCTATCCTCCCATCAGGCACCGGCTGTGCCCCTTCCCCATTCTTGCCATGAACCGCGCTCTCGTTCCCGCCCAGCGGCTGAACAAGCTGCCCGCCTATGTCTTCGCCCGCTTGGATGAGCTGAAGGCCCGCGCCCGCCAGCAGGGGTTGGATTTGATCGATCTGGGCATGGGCAACCCCGATGGTCCCACCCCACAGCCGGTGGTGGAGGCGGCGCAGGCGGCCATTGCGGATCCCGCCCACCACGGCTACCCGCCCTTTGAGGGCACGGCCAGCTTCCGCCAGGCGATCACGGATTGGTACTGGCGTCGCTACGGGGTGGAGCTGGATCCCAATGGAGAGGCGCTGCCTTTGCTGGGATCCAAAGAGGGGCTGACCCACCTGGCTCTGGCCTATGTGGATCCCGGAGATCTGGTGTTGGTGCCCAGCCCTGCCTATCCAGCCCATTTTCGCGGCCCCATGATTGCCGGCGGGCAGATCTACCCGATGATGCTGCGCCCGCAGAAGGGGTGGTTGATCGATCTGCAAGAAATACCGCCGGAAGTGGCCCAGCAAGCGCGGGTGCTCTACTTTAACTACCCCAACAACCCGACGGCGGCAGTTGCGCCCCGCTCTTTTTTTGAGGAGGTGGTGGAGTTTGCCCGCCGCTACGATCTCATCCTAGTGCACGACCTGTGCTATGCCGAGCTGGCTTTTGACGGCTACCGGCCCACCAGCCTGCTGCAGATCCCAGGCGCCAAGGACTTGGCAGTGGAGTTCCACACCCTCTCCAAAACCTACAACATGGCCGGCTGGCGGGTGGGATTTGTGGTGGGCAATCGCCAGATCATCCAGAGCTTGCGCACCCTGAAAACCAATCTCGACTACGGCATTTTTGCCGCCATCCAAAAGGCCGCCGAAACTGCCCTGCGCCTGCCGGATAGCTACCTGGAGCAGGTACAAGAGCGCTACCGCCGCCGTCGCGACTATTTGATTGGCCGCTTGGCGGAACTGGGCTGGCGGATCCCACCGACTCAGGCGACGATGTACCTCTGGATCCCTACCCCTCGCACTGCTGATGGCACCCCCGAGGGATCAACAGAGTTTGCCCTACGGGTTTTAGAGTCCACCGGGGTGGTGGTGACTCCCGGCAGCGCCTTTGGAGAAGGGGGAGAAGGCTACGTGCGGATTAGCTTGATTGCCGATTGCGAGCGCATGGGGCAGGCCATCGATCGCTGGGCGGAAGCTGGGATCCGCTACTGCTGAGCCATAGGATGAAGGAGCCGCGAGGATCCCTTCTGGCAAGGATCTGAAGGATTTAGATCAATAGCCATTCTCGATCCTCCATCACCCCCGGCCTCTCTCCCAGGGGGAGCTAGGGATCAACGCGACAAACCCTTTGATTGGCTACTTGAAGTGACCGCATATGGTCGTTTCAGGTTAGGGTGAGACGCCTGCGCCACTGAGAAAAGCCCTATAGACCCGTTCCTTCAAAGTTTTAGGGTGGTTGCAGTGTCCTGGCTTGAATCGAAATGACCGTAATTCTCAGTCCTTGGGAAGTTGATACTGCTCCACGATGCGCCGGGCGAAGGGGGGCACGTGCTGCTCTAGCTTGTGCGGATAGTGGCGGCGCACATAGAGGTAGTTACGGGTGAAGTGGGAATCGATGGAAAAACGGGCATATTCCAAACCGCGTGGCCCAAACCGCTCGATCACCGCCCCCATGATCTGGGCCAACCACATCGGTAGGGTCAGGGCTTGATCGTAGGCAGGGATCCCCTGCTGCACTGCCGCCCTCCGGGATCCCTGCGAGATCACCGGTTGGGTTTCCAGCTCCTCCCAGACTAAGTCCAACAGCTCTTGCCCCCGCTGATTGCGCACCAGCAGCCACTGCCAGCCCAAGGGGGATCCCATGTAGCCCACCACCAGATCTGCCAGAGCATTCACATAGTCAAAACAACTGAGGCAGGAGGGGGCAAACACGTCCTTGAGTTCTTTGGTCTTGAGGCCGAAGAAGGGCACCTTTTCCACCGAGCCATCTTCGTGTTTGAAGTGGATGTGGAAGTCTTGCATAAACTCGTAGTGCACCACCGTCTGTGGGGAGCGGCTGGTGGTTTCTAGAAACTTTTGCAGCCCGGCACGGCTGACATTGTCCACACAGGGCGTGCCCAACACGTACAGCTTCTCCAGGCCCAGTTTTTTTTCCACCGCCCGCAAAGCCTGAATTTGGCAGCCCACCCCGATCACCAATAGGCGCTTGAGGCCGCTTTGCTCCACCTGCTCCAACACAGACAAGTTGGGAGAAAGAGTTGGCTTGTTAACTCGCGCCGCCAAGACCGCTTCGGGGGTACGTGCCAGGATGGGCCGGGGCTGAAAACGATCCTGGGCATCCGCCTGCACGCACACCACCCCTTCCACCAAGCCGCTGGTGAGGGCCTTCATGCCAATGCTGCTGACGATGCCCGTCCACTGGGCCCCCGGGATCGGATCCCGTTTGCGGGCCGTAAACATTGCCTCGTAGACACCGAAGTAATCGGTATCGGTGACGGCGAGGGATCCTGAGCGCAGCGATTCCCGGGATCGCCCGTGGGTCTGTTCTTCCAACTGGGTCAGTTGCTGGTCCAAGAAGGCACAGGCTTCTTTGACGTGGGCCACGTAGCGGGTATCGCAGAGGCCGCACTGGCTGCACAGCTCTTTGGCCGGATAGCGGCCGGAACGGATGGGCCGGGCTGGACGCGGTGAACGGGATCCCATGATTTCTAGTGTTTGCGTAAGCGGAACGGAGTCCAATGGATCTTTTGAGCTTTGCTATTTAAGCTTTCTTTGAGATCTAAAGACACAGGCACCTCAGGCGTTCGCAGCAACGGCAACCAAGGTGCTCTCTTCAGTTTGCGGCCAAAACGGCAGATAGCGGCAAAGAACTTCGAGGGATCCCTGCTAAAGGAGCGCAAAATTTCAGAGCCTCTATAGATTGCTGTAGCGTTCTTCCGCCCAGGGTTCACCGCCCATGTAGTAGCCGTTGCTCCCCCAAAAGCCCAGCTGATCTTAGGGGGGAAACTCCAGGCATATGGGTGAGGGATCAAAGTGCGCACCGGCCCTACCGGGAGCGGTTGTCCTTCCAGGGTATGAACCAGGTAGTTTTCGGGGCGGATGAACTCCTCCAGAGTCAGGTTGGTGGTGTAGCCGCCATAACAGTGTTGCATCACCGCCTTGGCCTCAGGAGCAATGGATACCAACTGCAACCCATCCGGGATCCACACCCCTGTCCAGTTGACATCCTCCATCTCCTTTCGGTACAACGCAAAGACTGGAGACACGGCACAGCTTGCCCACTGCTGTCGCCCCCATCTAGCCCCACCACTTGGCCGGTGTACTCCGTCATCCAAGGCTTGGTACTGCGCTGGAGTGGCCTTGAGGAGTTTGGCATCTCCGACCAGCGTGGGTGTATCTTATCGCAGGTCTAACAGGGCAAAAGCCGTCCTGGAAGGGCGGGGCTTTGGACCTAGCTTTTTGGTAAAGGTATGGGCTCTAGGGTGGAATCTTGTCCGTGACGGGCCTGTAGGATCGGGTCAACCGGGAACGAGGACTGGCGCTGCTTCAGGATCGGGGAGAATGGATCCCTGTTGGAGCCTGTGAATGGCTGCCGGGGATAGGGGAGAAGAGCCCGGAAGGAACTCCGTCCCGCTAACCCAAGCGGGTGAGGTTGATAAAGCCGACTGGTGGAACTGAGTTGAGCAATTTTGGGGTGCAGAGCGTGTTGTCGATGAACCTATGGAGTGCAGGGCTGTTGGGCCTTACCTTCAGCTCACCGGGAGAATTTGTCTTCCGCTTTCCCCCCGGCACCCCGCTGGTGGGAGGGCTGGGCCTACGCTGGTATGGCCTATTGATGGCAGTGGCCGTGTTGGTCGGCTTGATCTTGACCAAAGCGTTGGCAGAATCTCGTCATCTAGAGAAAGAGCCTGGCAAAGCCAGTGAACGAGTGGAGCTACTGGCCCTGTGGTTGGTAATATCTGGGTTTCTGGGCGCCCGCCTCTACTACGTCCTCACCCACTGGTCAGAGTTCCAAGACAACCCCCTCTCGGCCTTTGCCATTTGGCAGGGGGGTCTCATCATCCACGGTGGGGTGTTGGCCGGCGCGCTTGCCCTTTACCTCTATTGCCGCACCACCGGGATCAACGGCTGGAAGTACGCCGATGTGCTCACGCCGGGGTTGATTTTGGGCCAAGCCATCGGGCGCTGGGGCAACTTTTTCAACTCTGAGGCCTACGGTGCCCCTATTCCTCCCGACAGCCCTTGGCCGCTGCGGGTGTACATTCCTCCCCAAGCCCGCGAGCCGGAATACAGCCAATTTGAGTTTTTTCACCCCATCTTTTTTTACGAAAGCGTCCTCAACCTGCTTCTATTTGCCCTCTTGATGGGAATGTTCTGGCGCTTTCCCAAACTCAAAGATGGCACTTGGGTTTGGACCTATGTTGTCGGCTATAGCCTGATCCGCATCCCTTACGAAATCTTGCGCGTGTCGGCGGTGGCCTATCTGCCGGGAACTTCCATCAAAGCCGCCTATGTAGCCAGTGGCTTGGGCTTGGTGATCGGGATCGGCATGTTGATCTACATGTACCGGCTGCGCTTCGACCCCGATTTGGAACAACTGGCAGCGTGGTTATCGGAGCAAGCGGGATTAGCGCCAGAAGCAGCCCAAAACCTTCTGGAACGGGCTTGGGCTATTCAACAGAGACATCGCCGCGCCGACCTGTTGGATCGTGTCACCCTCGCCATGCCCCACTTTCCCGGCACCCTTGCCCCTCACCTGTCTCTTGGCCAACGGGAGCTGCTCATGCGGCAACTGTTTTGTCGCCTGGAAGGGCGGGATCCCACTGAGGAAGGGCTGGCCCAAGCCAGTTAGTGCCGTGGCCATCAGGCTGAATCAGGGTCATTCCCTCACCCCCAAGGAGAAAGCAGGGCCAGGGAGCAAAACCTTTAGGCCAGCAGACCTCGGGCCAGCAAACCCGCCCCCCCTCCCATCAACACCAACAGCCAAGTGGGCTGGCGAAAGCGCATCAAGGCAATGAAGGCCGCTACCCCGATCCCCAAAGCCACCAGCGAAGCGGGAGTTGTTTGTTGTAGCAGCGCATTTTGGGCCAAGGGCACTGTAGCCGCAGCAACAGCCCCCAGGGCCGTTGGGGTAATTGCCTGCAGGGATCCCTTCACCCAAGCATTGTGCCGTATGCGCAACAGAACCGGAGCTGCCAGCAAAATAAAGGCAAAAGAAGGGGCAAAGATGGCCACTGTTGCCGTCAGGGCCCCCAGCACCCCTGCCACCTTGTAGCCGATAAAGGCTGCCGTCAGCACCACCGGGCCAGGAGTAAATTGCCCAATGGCCACCCCATCCAAGAACTCTGTCGGCGTCAACCAGCCCAACTGATCCACCACCTCGTCGGCGATGAAGGGGATGATCACCAGCCCTCCCCCGAAGATGGTGCCGCCTACTTTCAGGAAAAACAAGGTCAAAGGCCAGAAATAGGCACCAATCCGCTCCAGACCCCAAAAGCTGCTCAGGATAAGGGTTTCCGGTGGAACCGTGGCCACTACCGTCTGGGCCAACGTCAATACTGGCCAAGGGAGTAAAATCGGGATCCCCGATAGTGGGCCTTTTTTGGGCCCATACAGCAGCAGCCCCACCAGAGCCGCCAGCCCGAACAGCAACAGGATATTCACCCCCCCAATCAGCAGCAGGGCAAAGGCCGCCACCGCGATCAGCCCCCGGCTCCAATCCTTCACAGCTTTACGGCCCAGTTTCCAGCAAAAGGCCAGGATAATGGCGATCACCACCGGGGCCACCCCAAAAAACATCCCCTCTAGCTGCGGCACCCCCTGAAAGCGAAAGTAAAGCCAAGAAAAAATCACCTCGATCACAAAAGCAGGGGCAATGAAGCAAATCCCCGCCAGCACCGCCCCCAACCAGCCTGCCCGCACATAGCCGACATAGATCCCCATCTGGGTAGAAGCTGGCCCTGGCAACATTTCACATAGGCCCACCCCTTCGGTAAATTGTTCCTGGCTCATCCAGCCCCGCCGGATCACCGCCTCATCGTGTTGCATGGCGATGTGGGCTTGGGGGCCGCCGAAACCCAGGGATCCCAGCCGCAGGAATACCACGGCAATCTCTTTCAGGCGCGTTGAAAGGGAGGGCAAGTTGTCGGGGGCGTTTTCCGGCCTGGGGAACTGACCGGGAGCAGACTCAGAAGACATGGGCAAAGCCCGGCAAGACAACCCCGCCTATCCTGCCATCTGTCCGGGATCCCTTCAAGAGGACAACACTCACCCGTTTATCCTTTCACCCAAACTGCCCCCTCAGGTCTTCAGGCTTCGCAACCACTCTTCCAGAGCGCGGATCGGCGCGGGATCCCGGTAGACGCGATCTTGACGTGCTTTCACCTGCTGGCCCATTTGCTCTCGCCACTCTGGATCCAAGCCCAACTGACTGGCAATCTGGACGTATTCATCGAGGGTGTGGGCGATGGTATCCAGGATCCCCATCTGCTGCAGGATGGCGTAGGTGTGGCGGCCCCGCAGCAGGGATCCGGGCAAGGTGACGATGGGCAGGCCGTGGGGCAGGGCTTCCAGGGTGGTGTTGCCCCCTGACCAGCCGAGGCTATCCAGGTAAATATCCCCCAGGGCGTTGTAGGCGGCATATTCTGCAGGCGAGAGTTCCGGTAGGAGCACCACATACTCTTCGGCAGCTAGGTCATAGGCCTGAAAGGCTCGTCGCAGCCGCTGCCAAAAGCGCTCGCGGATCCCTTGGGAGAGGCGGCCCCGCAAAAATAGAAATTGACACTTCCCCACTTCCCGGGCGATGCGGGGGAACACCTCGTCGTACTGAGGTAAGTACTTGAATAGGGATTGGGCGCAGAGGTAAAGCACCCTGTCGGGATCCACCCCCCAAGCTTGCCAGTCCACAGGGGCGGGGTCAACTTCTAGGGGAATATAGTAGGTGCCGATGCCAGGCAGGGGCAGGAGCTGCTCGGTGTAATGGCCGGCCCCGTCCGGCGGCTCCATCAGCTCGCTGCTGAGGAAAACGTCTATTGTCGGCAGGCCAGAAGTTTGCGGGTGGCCCCAGGCCATCGCCTGTACCGGCGCCAAGCGGAGGGCGGCCAGTTGGGCACAGACCGGGTCAATGCCCACTTCCGGGTAGAGGAGCACATCCAGCTGTGCCTCTCGAATAGCCGCTTGCCATTCTTCTATGCTGCGGGATCCGGCCACAAAGTGCTCAAAACGAGGGGGCAGGGAGCACGTGACCTCATCTTGGATGACCGAGGTGTGGAAGCCGTAGAGGGCCACTTGAGCACGATCCAGGGCTTCTACCCAGCCGCGAGTCAGGATCTTCCAAACGGAGTGATCCCGAAACAGGCCGGAGACAATGCCCACCCGCACTCGGCCAGGATGTCGCTGCCAGAGGACGGAGGGCTGGGGATAGCGGGCCGCCATCACGTCCCTCACCAAGGATCCGTAGAGCTGCTGCAGATCGCGGTCGTTCTGGCCTTGGTAGGGCAAAAAGAAGGGTTGGACGGAGCCGATCCCGGCAGCTGCTCGCTCCAGGGTTTCGGGATCCCGCGGCAGGTGTTCCCAGCGGCCCTTCACCTGTTGTAGGGCTTGGCGGTAGCGCTCCCGAGCCACGGAAACTTGGTCTGCCGAGGCGTACAGCAAGGGCAACTGGCTAACACACCAGCCCAGGGCCGCGGCCAAGTCGGCGGGATCCGCTTGCCAGAGTTGGTAGAACAGCTCCGCCGCTTCCTCCTCCCGGCCACAATCCCGCAGCAGGATGGCCAGGGTGTAGGCGGCATCGGCAAAGTCCGGCTGCAGCTCCAGGGCCTGTCCCAAGGGGACAAGGGCCGCCTCCAAATCCCCCTGCTGCCGCAGCACCAGCCCCAGCTGGTACAAAACTTCCGCGTCCGGCCCCCCCTGCTCTAGGGCCAGTTGCAGGTGAGTTTTCGCCTCCGCCAGCTGCCCCGCCTGCTTGAGAACAATTCCCAAATTAAAGTGGGCGTCGGGAAACCAGGGCTGGTGGGCAAGGGCCTGCCGGATCAGGGCAATCGCGTCGTCCAGGGATCCCTGTTGCTGCCGACAGACCCCCAAGAGGTGCAGTGCCTCGGGGTGGGTGGGCTGGGCTTGCAGCACCTGCTGGTAAAGTGAGACAGCCTGTGGCCATTGCCCTGCCTGGTGATGGCGAACGGCTTGGGCCAACAGACGCTGCAGGTGCTCTCCTCTGTCCTTTCCAGCTCTGCCTAGGCCAAAGCCTTTCCCCGGTCCAGACACAGTGAGCTCCTCTCGCCGGCGGATCCTGGGCCTCTACCCCATCAGCCGTTGGGGAAATTGAGAAAGCCCGCCAAGGCCGGAGCAATCGGCAACAGGGTCATGACCATCAAAAAGAGGGCCAGCAATGCCAAAGCATCCCGCTGACCGTCGGTTTCAGTAATCTCATCCTGCGGTGGACGCTCTGGCTCGCGGGCGATGAACAGGATCAGCAGCGCCCAGTAGAGGGCCAAGACGTTGCTGATGGCCGCCACCGCCAAGGCAATCAGGGTGATGAAGGTGGCGCGGGCCGCCGTCTTCCGCCCGTACACCGCCTGCACAATGCGACCCCCGTCCAGCTGCCCTGCCGGCAGCAGGCTCAAGGCGGTGATTGCCAGGCCAATCCAGCCCACGGCAACAAAAGGATGAATGGGAACCAGCTCCGCCTGCAACTGGGATCCCAGCACCAGCCGCGCTAGGGTGCCTACCAGGATGGAGCTGCGGAAGATCTCCGTGGGCACATACAGACCCTCGGAGCCGGAGAGCTTCAGGCCAGCCAAGAGCACCAGCAGCGACAGGATCCCGCTCGCTGCCGGGCCGGCAAAGGCAATGTCGAAGAGGGCCTTGCGGCTGGGCACCGGCGATTGGATGCGGTTTAGGGATCCCAGCGTGCCGATCCCCAAGCTGGGGATAACAAAAGCAGGGCTGAGGCGCACGCCGTACTTGCCCGCCATCCAGCGGTGTCCGGTCTCATGCACCAGCAAGATGGCGAAGATCCCGGCCGCCACCGGCAGGGCTTCCACCCAGCGCCCTGGCGCATCCAACAGCCGGAAGCCCAAGAGATTGGCCCCCACCTCCAACGTGGCGACGAAGCTGAAGACCAGCAACGCCCCCGCCAGGATCTGCGCCCCCACGGAAGCGCGGTAATTGACGATGGGATCCGGCAAGACCACCACCGCCGGCTTTTCCGCCGGATCCTCCACCAAAAAGAGCTGGTAGCGACTGCCCACCTGCTCTTTGAGCTTCTCCACCAGCAGGGGTACCACCACCTCCGCCTCCTGGCGCAGGTTGCCCTTAAAAATCGCCCCTTCCCCATAGGGGACGGTCTCGGTGACGAAAAAGGTATCGAGGCCGAAAATAGACTGAATGGCCTGCAGATCCTCAGCCGAGATCCGCTGCAGAACCGCAGGCGCTTCCAAAGGCGCCTCCCCTGCCGAAGGGGCTTCCCCCTGCTCTTCCAGACGAGCCAACTGCTCGCGACGGGCCTGCAGCTCCTGTTGGGCCAACTGGCGGGTCTTGCGCCCCACAGCAATGTAAAGCCCTGTAAAGACCAACAGCAACACCAGGAAGCCTGCAAAATTGAGGTAGATCCCCAGCAGCAGCAGCCCCAGGAAAACCACCCACGGCAACAAGAGCAGGGATCCCTGTAACCACACCCAAACGGCTAAGGATCCCCGCCGACGGGCTCTCCAGAAGCCCCAACCCAAAAAGGCCAGCGTTCCCAGCAAAAAGAGCGGCGTAATCTCAGCGGCAATGTTCATGGCTGACCTATGAGGCTGTACGGGTACCAAGCTGAGGGCAAGACGGCTCAAGCAGAAACAGCCGTTCCTTCAAAACGGGGCTCCGGCTGCTCCCACAGGTAGAAGCCAGCTTTCCGAGGTTTCAGGAGGAACAGCCGCAAAAACTGATAGAAGTTATCCAAGTAGAGGGGCAGCTTGCGCAAACCCTTGAAGGGGCCGGATCCCCGGGCAATCTCCCTCAGCTTAGCGTTGTTGGCCACGCACTTTTGCAGCCGCCGCACAAACCCAGGGTTTTCCACATCCAACACCACCGGGAACACCTTGGCCGCCTCGCGGTTGGTCTTGTAGATTACCTCCATGTCATAAGTATGGGGATCCAGCCCGATGAGGCGGTAGAAATCGGGGCGCTCTCCCACATCATTGAGGTACATGGTGGCGAACACCGACAGCAAGAAGAAGCGGCACCACAGCTTGGCCACCCATCCCTTGAGCAGCCGCGGCTGGCTTAGGAGCATGAGCGCAAAGAAATCGCCGTGGCGGTTCTCGTCCTGGCACCAGTTCTTGAAGAAGTTGAAGATCGGGTAAACGCGATCCTCGGGGTGGGCCTCCAGGTGGCGGTAGATGAGAATGTAGCGCCAGTAGCCGATCTTCTCCGAGAGATAGGTGGCATAGAAGATGAAACGCGGCGCGAAATAGGTGTAAGACTTGTGCTTAGTGAGAAAGCTCAGGTCGAAGGCCATGTTGAAGTCGCCCATGGCGCGGTTCAGAAAGCCGGCATGGCGGGCCTCATCGCGGCTCATCAGGGCAAAGCACTCGGCCAAAACGGGGTTGGTCTCTTTTAGCTTGCGCGACAGCTCCTTGTAGAGGAGAAAACCGGAGAACTCGGCTGTACAGGAGCGCTCCAAGAACTCCACAAACAACCGGCGCGCCTGCGGATCCAGGCGGCTTTCCCAGTCTTGGTTGAACTCCTCACCCCGGACGAAGTGATGGCGGTTGTAGTCGGCGCGAAACTCCTGCAGGATGGCCCGGAAATCGGCCTCTCGATCCCCTAAGCCCATTTTGCCGATGGCCTCGAAATCGGTGGTGTAGAAGCGCGGCGTCAGGATGGTCTCGGTGGGCACTCGCGCTTGAGTTTGAGCAGCTTGCAAACTGGGACTCATAGTGATTTAAAGCGGATGAAAAGGCCAGGTATACTCTCGCAGTTTACCAGCCTCTCTGGCCGTCGTGGGGATAAGAAGTGTTACCGGCAGGCTCTGAGAGATCCTTAAGACTCCACTGCCAGCGGCTGGGATCGCAAGGGATCCGTCAGCTCGCTGCCCTCCTCCGAAGGCGGGATCACCTGCCAAAACAGAGGCAAATAGGATTCCCAATTTTGCAGAATGCGCTCCGCTTTGGGGGAATGGGTGCGGCGATAGTGCTCTTGGATCAGGCTCTTCAGTTGTGCCTCTGCTGCTGCTGTCTGCACCCGCTGAATGCGCACGATCTCCCCGTTGACCTTGGCGGGGAAGTTGCCCTCCTCATCCAGCACATAGGCCAGGCCGCCGGTCATCCCCGCTCCCAGGTTGCGGCCCACCCGCCCCAGCACCACCACCACCCCACCGGTCATGTACTCGCAGCAGTGGTCGCCGGATCCCTCGATCACCGCCTGCGCTCCCGAGTTGCGCACCGCAAAGCGTTCCCCCGCCTGGCCGTTGGCAAACAGGGATCCGCCCGTGGCCCCGTACAAACAGGTGTTGCCCAGGATTACATTTTCCGCCGGATCGCGGGGCGCCTCAGGGGGAGCCAGGATGACGATCTCGCCGCCACACATGCTCTTGCCCACGTAGTCATTCGCTTCTCCTGTCAGGGTCAGGCGCATCCCCGCCAGTGTAAAAGCGCCAAAGCTCTGGCCGGCGCTGCCGACAAAGCGCAGATCCAACTGCCCCCCCTGTTGGGCGAAGCCGGTATCTCCGTACAAGCGGGCCAAGGTTCCGGCAATGCGCCCGCCCACACAGCGGTCGGTGTTGGCGATAGGGATCTCCACCGTGGCCGTGCCGCAGGTTTCCACCGCCTTCTGCACCTCCGGCTGAGCCAGGATCTGCTCATCCAGCACCGGGCCGTTGGAATGCACCGGCTCATGCTCCAACCAGTCGGGCAGGGTGTTGGGATCAAAACCGGGGGGAGTTCGCAGCAGACACTCCAAGTTCAAGGATGGGGTTTTCTGGAGAACGGCATCGGCCCGCGGACAGAGCAGATCCACCCGTCCAATCACCTCCTTCAGAGAGCGGTAGCCCAGTTGCGCTAAGACTTGGCGCACCTCCTCCGCCACAAAGGTGAAGAAGGTCACCACGTGATCTGGCGTGCCGGGGAAGCGCTTGCGCAACTCCTCCTTCTGGCTGGTCACTCCCACAGGGCAGTTGTTGGTGTGGCACACCCGCGCCATGATGCACCCCTCCGCAATCATGGCCACCGTGCCAAAGCCAAACTCTTCTGCCCCCAGCATGGCCGCCATCACCACTTCCCAACCCGTGCGAATGCCGCCATCCACCCGCAGGATGGAGCGCTGCCGTAGGCCGTTTTCCAGCAGGGTATGATGCACCTCCACCAGGCCCAACTCCCAAGGTGCCCCGGCATGTTTGATGGAGCTCAAGGGGGAAGCCCCTGTGCCCCCTTCATGGCCGGAGATTTGGATGATGTCGGCGTTGGCCTTGGCTACTCCTGCCGCCACCGTGCCGATGCCCACCTCCGCCACCAGCTTCACCGACACCTGTGCCTGGGGGTTCACCTGGTGCAAGTCGAAGATCAACTGCGCCAGATCCTCGATGGAGTAGATGTCGTGGTGGGGCGGCGGCGAGATCAAGGTCACCCCCGGCTTGGAGCGGCGCAGCTTGGCGATGTAGGGGCTGACCTTTTTGCCCGGCAGTTGCCCCCCCTCGCCCGGCTTGGCCCCCTGGGCAATTTTGATCTCAATTTGCCGCGCGTTGAGCAAATACTCCGGTGTCACGCCAAAGCGGCCCGAGGCCACCTGCTTCACCGCCGAGCTGGCGTTGTCCCCCATCCGCAGTCCCTTCAGGTGGGGAAAGCGGGCCGAGGTGCCATCTGGGCCTACATCGGTGATGGGGAGGTATCGTTCCGGATCTTCCCCGCCTTCACCGGAGTTGGACTTGCCGCCGATGCGGTTCATGGCAATGGCCAGGGTCTCGTGGGCCTCGCGGCTGAGGGCCCCCAAGGACATCCCACCTGTGGCAAAGCGTTTGAAAATCTCCGACACCGGTTCCACTTCCTCCAAGGGAATGGGATCCCGGTCGCTGCGGAAATCCAGCAGGTCTCGCAACGCGGTGGGGGTGCGGCTGCGCAGGTGCGCCCTGTAGATCTCATAGTGGGCAGGCTGACCCGATTCGATGGCCTTGTGCAGCAGTTTGGCCATTTCTGGACTGTTGATGTGGTATTCGCCTTTGGGCCGCGCCTGGATAAAGCCAAAGTTCTCCAGCTTTTTCGAGGTGAGTTCGGGAAAGGCCCGCTGGTGATTCACCATGCCCTCGCGGGCCAGATCCGCCAGCGTCATGCCTCCCACCCGCGACACCGTGCCGCGGAAGGCCAGATCGATCACCTCTTGGCTCAGGCCAATGGCCTCGAAAATCTGCGCTCCGTGGTAGCTGGAGAGCAGAGAAATGCCCATTTTGGAAAGAATCTTGAGCAGCCCTGCCTCAATGGCGGCGCGGTACTTCAGTTGCACCTCGGCCAGGGAAAGCTGGGGCAACTTGCCGGCAGCCATCTGGGTTTGCGTCTTGGGCTTGTGCCACCACTGCCGCACAGCTTCATAGGCCAGATAAGGACAAACGGCGCTGGCCCCGTAGCCGATCAAGCAGGCAAAGTGGTGGGTGCTCCAGCATTGGGCAGTCTCCACCACCAGGGAAGCGCGTAGGCGCAGCCCCTCCTGGATGAGGTGATGGTGGATGGCGCCCACCGCCAACAGAGGTGGGATCAGAGCCTGCTCGGCATCAAGGCCGCGATCCGAGAGGATTAAAATCTCAGCTCCCCCCCGCACTGCCTGAGCCGCCTGCTGGCAGAGGGCCCGTACCTGGACCTCCAGTCCTTCTGGGCCGGCAGCCACCGGGTAGAGAATCGGGAGCGTGTGGCAGGGAAAAGGGGTATGCTGCAGAGCGGCCAGCTCCGCTTCGTTGAGCACCGGGCTGCGCAACTGCAACAGGCGGGCATGCTCAGGGCGGATCTCCAGCAGGTTGCCCTTGGATCCCAGATACACATCCAAAGACATCACCAGGCTCTCCCGCAGGGGATCGATGGCAGGGTTGGTGACCTGGGCAAAGCGCTGCTTGAAATAGTCGTAGAGGGGATGAGGCTGGGTGGACAGCACAGCCAGCGGCGCATCGTCCCCCATGCTGAAGGTGGGCTCCTTGCCCGTAGCCGCCATCTCCTCGATGATCATCTCCACATCTTCTGAGGAGTACCCGAAGGCGGTTTGGGCTTGTAACAGTTGTTCTTCCGAGAGGTGAGGGGTATTTTCAAAGCCTTGGGTGCTGAGCTGAACGCGATGGGCTTTGAGCCATTCGCCGTAGGGGTGCTGGGCTGCCACCTGGGTTTTGATCTCCCAGTTTTTGCAGATTTGCCCGCTCTGCAGATCCACCGTCAGCATCTGCCCCGGGCCTAGCCGCCCTTTTTCCAAAATGTCGGTCTCCGGCAGAGGAACCACGCCAGCTTCCGAGGCCACCACCAGCAGACCATCGCGGCTGCGAGCGTAGCGGGCTGGGCGCAGGCCATTGCGATCCAACGTGGCCCCGATGGTTTTGCCGTCGCAGAAAACCACCATCGCCGGGCCATCCCAAGGCTCCTGCAGGCCGCCGAAGAACTCGTAGAAATCCACCACTTCCGGGTGATTCTGCAGTTCTGGCTGGTTGCGATAGGCTTCCGGGATCAGCACCATCATCGCCTGCTGAGTGGAGTAGCCCGACTGAATCAACAGCTCAAACACAGCGTCCAGACCTGCTGAGTCGCTGGTGCCCGGGTCAATAATCGGCTTCAGATCCTCGACCGCTGTACCCCAGCGGGGATGGGAAAGGGTTTGTTCGCGGGCGGCCATCCAGTTGACATTGCCCAGGTAGGTGTTGATCTCGCCGTTGTGGCAGAGGTAGCGGAAAGGCTGAGCCAGCGACCAACGCGGCAGGGTATTGGTGCTGAAGCGGCGGTGGTAGGTGGCGTAGGTGGTGGTGTAGAGGGGGTTTTGCAGATCTCGATAAAACTGGCCCAGAACCGACGATTGCACCATGCCTTTGTAAACGACAACCCGGCAGGACAAAGAGGCAAAATACAGAGCATAAAAGCCAAACCGAGCCTCTACCCGCCGCCGAATGCGCCGCCGCAACAGATAGAGCTGCTGCTCTAGCTCGTCTCCTTCCAGCGTGGGATGGGTGAGGAGCATCTGCCAAATGGAGGGCATGGTCTGCCGCGCCATCGGCCCCAGGCAATTGGGATTGACCGGTACCTGCCGCCAAACCACCCGCTGCCAGTCGGTGGTGGTCAAGTACTCATCGATCACCTGCTGCACCGCCTGACACTCAGCAGGATCCTGAGGCAAAAAGACCATCCCCACCGCGCTGTGAGTGGGATCCCAAGCTCGAATTTCTTCCCTCTCTGCCTGCAACAGCGACCAGGGGATTGCCGTTGCAATGCCCGCCCCATCACCGCTCTGGCCGTCGCCGCCACAGCCACCCCGATGTTCCATACAGGTGAGGGCCTGAAGGGTTTTCTGCAAGAGGTCGTGGCTGGCTCTCCCCTGCTGATTCACCAAAAAGCCGACCCCGCAAGCATCCCGCTCTTGAAAGTGCCAGTTTTCCTGCAGGATAGGGGCCGAGACCTGAGAGGGATGGGGATTCATAGGAGTAAAAACAGTTTGGAATAAATCACGCTTTCAGAGGTGGAAAACCAGCATATCGCACTCCAATCCGACAGGAAAAGGGGGGCAGTCTCAAGTCACGGCTGGCTCTTGCCAACAGGGCAACCGTTGGGGCAATCGGATCAGCGAAGTAAAGACAAAAAAGCTCGCCATGAACAGATTTTTCGAGTTTCTTCTGCAGCTTTCCCCGACGGACTGCGGACGATCTGAGAAAGCTAGGGCGAATGCGCCAGCTCACACCGGCTCCGCTCGCTGGCAACTGGCCCTGTGGAGAACTGCGGTAGGGAGACAGCCGTAGGGTATGTCCAGGAAGAGGGCAACCCCACAGATGTACAACAGATGTACAAAGTCAGGCGTGCAACGGTCTATCGCTGGCTGAACCTAGAAGACCTCAGGCCGACAAAAGTCAAGACCCAGAAGCCAAAGATAGACTTGGCCGCCCTGCAGCAAGACATAGGCCAGGATCCAGGAGCTCAATTGTAAGGATAGAGCTCAGAGATTCGGGTCGCGCCAGCGGGACGGAGCCCTTGCCCTATTGACTATACTGGTGGTGCTCTGGGAGCAATGATACTATTACCCTAGATTTTTCGTGTTTCTGAGTAAGCTCATGCTGACTTGCCCAAGCCGTCATTCTTTTAACTTAGATACGACAAGATCCATAATGGAAAGCAGCATTATCGATGCCAGGATTGTCACAGGCAATTTATATCTGAATCTACTCAAAAGATTGTCTCAGAAGTCAATATATCCCTAGTTAATAAACTTAAGCGACTTTCCATTGCTGCTATATCTTATGTAAATGAACTACCAGAACTCTGGACAAAATTACGTTAATCACAAATCAACTTATCCTTCCCAAATCATGGAGGTCTACCCGTCAAAAGAGGTACTTTGATCCTGCGATGCGACGAGCTATTGCCATTTGTGCTAGCAGGTTGGAGCTTGAAAGCAGGACGAGCTTCCCAAACTTGTTCAGAATGATTGTTCAGAATGACTGTGTCTCCACATGGGTTGGAGTCAGTGTTGCCGAGAAAAGCCATATCCTTGCTAGATTGAAGTCATGGGATCCCTGACTCTACCCGGTAGAACTGAACTTTATGACCGTCCCTCTGATTCACAGCCGTGACGTTCTAGAGAGCCGTCTCAAGGAGATTCCTGCTGAACCCGGCGTGTATTTAATGCGAGATGCCACGGATCAGATCCTCTATGTAGGCAAGTCCAAGAAATTGCGCTCTCGAGTGCGATCTTATTTCCGCTTCACCGGCGACCTGTCCCCTCGCATTCAGCGCATGGTAGCTCAGGTTTGCGAGATCGAGTTTATCGTAACCGACAATGAAAGTGAAGCCCTAGCCCTAGAAGACAATCTGATTAAGACCCATCAGCCCCCTTATAATGTTCTCCTTAAGGACGATAAAAAGTATCCCTATTTGTGTATTACCTGGTCGGAGCCTTATCCCCAGCTTTACATCACCCGCCATCGTCGCCTTGATCGAAATCAAGACAAATACTATGGCCCCTACACCGATGTTGGCCTGTTGCGCCATACCCTTGGGTTGGTCAAACGGATTTTTCCCTTGCGCCAACGGCCCAAACCTCTGTACAAAGATCGCGCCTGTTTGAACTACGACATTGGGCGCTGCCCCGGGGTATGCCAAGGCTTGATCAGCCCAGAAGAGTATCGCAAAACGCTGACTCAAGTGGCCATGATCTTCCAAGGCCAGACAGATGAGCTGATCCGAGAGCTGCAGGAGAAGATGATCCAGGCCGCCGAACAGGAAAATTATGAGGCAGCCGCACGATATCGGGATCAAATTCGCGGTTTGGAACAATTGGGAGAATCCCAGAAGGTCTCTTTGCCTAACTCTACCGTCAGCCGTGATGCTCTGGCCTTGGCCATGAATGATTCACGAGCCTGCATTCAATTGTTTCAGGTGCGGGCAGGCAAGTTGGTGGGGCGGCTGGGGTTTGTGGCCGAAAATCGGGGCGATGATCCGGCGTTGATTTTGCAGCGGGTTCTACAAGAGCATTATCAATACTGTGATCCGGTGGAAATTCCCTCTGAGATTTTGACCCAGTATGAATTGCCCGATCACGATTTTCTGGAGTCTTGGCTGAGCCAGAAAAAAGGCCGCAAGGTCAGCCTTGTTGCCCCCCAACGGCAGAGCAAAGCTGAGTTGATCGAGTTGGTTGAGCGGAATGCACAACTGGAGCTAACCCGCACTCAGCGCTTGGCGGATCGGGATGCCGCGGCCTTGGAGCGCTTGGCAGAAGTCTTGGATTTGCCGGATGTGCCCCGCCGTCTAGAAGCCTACGATATTTCCCACATCCAGGGATCCGATGCTGTGGCCAGTCAGGTGGTGTTCATCGATGGCCTGCCTGCCAAACAGCACTACCGCCGCTACAAGATTCGCAACCCTGAGGTGCGCCCCGGTCACTCCGATGATTTTGCCAGCCATGCAGAAGTGGCCCGGCGTCGCTTCAGCAAAATGACCCCTGAGGATCAGCCGGATTTGGTGCTCATCGACGGGGGCAAGGGGCAGTTGTCGGCAGTCATGGCCGTCTTGGCAGATTTGGGGCTGGATCACCTGCCGGTAATTGCCTTGGCCAAACGAGAAGAAGAGATCTTTCTGCCGGGGGATCCCGTGCCCCTGCGGTTGCCGGCCCAAGATCCGGCTCGCTTGTTGTTGCAACGCCTGCGAGATGAGGCCCACCGATTTGCTCTCGCCTTTCATCGCCAGCAACGGAAAGCGCGTCAGCATGCCTCTACGCTGGACGAGATCCCCGGCTTGGGCAAGTATCGGCAAAAGCTGCTGATGGAAGAATTTCGGTCGATTGCCCGCATTCAGGTGGCCTCAGAAGACCAGTTGGCTCAAGTGCCCGGCATTGGCCCGAAGATTGCCCGACAGATTTACCGCTACTTTCACCCAGAAACTCAGGCGGGATCCCCGGAGACAGCGCAGGTGGAGTAGTTGAGAATCCGCGCAGGGATCCCTGCTCCCCCAGCACTCGGTGGGGTGATATCCACAGAAACCTAAGCGCCCTTCCTCGCCCGTGATTTTACGGGGTTAGGGGGGAACTTGTAGTGCGGGAAACATCGCTTAAGGCAGAAATGATACATAATCTCAGGGTCAGACGTTCTTAGTGCCCTGGTACTGCTTGCCAATAGGGGATCCTGATGCTGGCCGAACTTGATGTGCTCCTGGAAAATGCCCCCATTGGGATCTTTCGTGTGGATCTGCAGGGACGATACCGGTTTGCCAATGCCAAGCTTGCCGAGATATACGGCTATACTTCCTCTGCCCATTTGATGCGCCATCTGTCGGATTTTGGCCATCATCTCTATGCTGACGCTGCCGGTCGTCGCCAGTTTTTCCAGGATTTGCTTGCAGGCAAAGTCGGCGACGGGAGAGTGGCGCGAGAGTTTTTGATCCACAGTCGCAAGGGCTTGGACTTGTGGGTGCGAGAACAAATTCAAGTTGTCCGCAATCCGGCAGGGGATCCCCTCTGTTTTGAGGGGTATGTGGAAGACATCACGGCACAGAAGCGGGCTGAACAAGCGCTTGCAGAGAGCCAGCTCCGCTACGAAAGGCTGGTTTGCGCTATCCCACAAACCTTAATGATCTTTAGCCAAGAAGGCCAATGCCTAGAGCTGATTTCTTCCCCGGAGAATGCTTGTGTTGCCTCACTCCCAGCAGAGCACCTTCAGGGAAAAGCAGTGCAAGAGCTGTTCGGCCCTGAGGTTAGCGACCAACTCCGGAGGCTGATTGACCGTTGCTTGAGCAGCGGATCCCGGCAAACCTTGGAATATCCCCTAACCAACTCAGCGGGAGAGCTCCGTTACCAAGAAATTTGCATAGTTCCCTACGGAGCAGATTGCGTGCTTGGCTGCATTCAAGATATCACCGAGCGCAAGCGGCTAGAGCTGGCCTTGTTGGAGATTCAACAGCGATTCTGGGGAATTGTGGAGTCCTGCAATTTGGGCATCTCTCTGCTGCCTCTTGAGCCAGAAGCTAGTCCGCATGGCATGAACTCAGCCCTCAAGGATATAACAGGATATTCTGCAGAGGAATTGAAGGCTTTGCCTCTGGAGGCTTGTATCCCAGACTTGGCCGATGTTGAAACTCTAAAAAAACTTTGGCAGGAGTTGGTTGATGGCCGGCGCAGTCATTATGAATGGGAACATCGCTACACCCGTAAGAATGGCCAAATCATCTGGGTAAAGTCTCAGGTTTATGTTGTGAGAGATGAAGAACAAAAGCCTCTATTTGCCGTTCACTTCCTGGATGATATTAGCGAGCGCCGATCCATCAAATCTGCTCTTGAGGAAATTCAAAACCAATTGCAGGGGATCTTCAACTCCTGTAGCCAAGGGATTGCTCTGATGAGCCTGGATCCTGATCCCCAGTATCTCAGCCTCAACCCGGCAATGGCAGAGATTACGGGGTATAGCGAGGAAGATTGGTCAGCTCTGAAAGCGGAAGATTACACTCCCTATCCCGAAGACCGAGAACGGGGCGAGATACTCTGGAATGAACTGCTTTCCGGGTACACCAACAACTATGAATATGAAAAGGTGATTTGCCGTAAAGATGGCAGAGAGATCTGGGTTCGCTTACAACTCTTCGCGGTGCGAAACGCTCAAAACGAGCCTCTGTTTGCCATCCAATTTCTAGAAGATATTTCCGAGCGAAAAAGGGCCGAAACTCACCTGCGAGAAAGTTTGGCCGATCTGGCCCGCAGCGAAGCACGTTACCGCGCTCTTTACGAAGCGATCCCAGATATGCTTTTGCAAGTGGATCGGCAAGGGCTAATCCTGTCCTACAAGCCCCCCAAAGGATTTGCATCGGCCTATCCCGATGACCGCTATCCTAACCAGTACATTCAGGATCTGTTTCCAGAGCATTGGAAAATCTACTTTGCTCCCTTGTTGGAGAAAGCCTTTCAAACGGGAGAAATTCAGGTTATTGAATATCCGCTTCCCAAAACTTCTCAAGACACTGCGGAAGCATTGCCGGAATATCGCGAGGCCCGTCTGTTGCCCTTTGGGCCGGATGAGGCCATTGTTTTGGTGCGTGATATTACTCTGCGTAAGCGTTTGGAGCTGGCCCAGCAAACACGAGAAGCTGAATTAACAGCCCTGGTGCAACAGCGAACCCAGCAACTGGAACGCAGTCTGCAGTTTGAATCGATTCTGCGCCGCCTTACCCATCAGATACGGGCAACTCTGGACGAAAAGCAGATCTTGCAGACGGTTGTGAACGAGCTGGGGAAATTTTTGGGCGTTCTTTTTTGCAATGTCGGCCTTTACGATAGCCGCCGAACCTACTCCCTGATCAGCTATGAATACACGACGCTTTCGACCTCTGGGATCGGCGCTCGGGTTCAGATGAAAGATTTTCCCCTCTTCTACGAACAGCTATGGCGAGGCTGGTGCTTTCAACTGTGCGCTCGGGATCGCCAACGGGATCCCGACACTTTGCCCCCTTATTTGACCAAGCTGGCCTGCCCCATTGCGGACGATCAGGGCATTCTTGGGGATCTGTGGCTGGCTCGGCCTCCTGAGGAGAGTTTTAGCGATTGGGAAATCGATTTGGCCCAGCAAATGGCGGCCCAGTGCGCGATTGCCTTGCGACAGGCCAGGCTCTACCTCAGCAGCCAGGCTCAGGTGACGGAATTGAAAAAGCTCAGCCAAATTAGGGATAACTTCCTGGCCGCCGTCTCCCATGAGCTGCGCACTCTCCTCAACAGCATGAACCTCTCGGTTCACCTGTTAAGGTTAAGCCATCAAACCTCCCCCCTTACCCCTAAGCAAATTCAATATCTTGAGGTTCTGGAGCAGGAGTGCAAGCGAAAGATCTCCCTAATTAACGATCTTCTGGATCTACAAACTTTGTTGGGCGATAGGCTTACGCTGCCCTCTGAGAAGGTTAACTTGCCTTTCCTTTTGGCACCTCTCATCAATCGGTTCCAAGACCAGATGCGCAAGCGGCAGCAAACTCTACAAGTTCACTGGGATCCCCACCTGCCCTATCTGCACACCCATCCTCGCCTGTTGGAGCGCTTGGTCTGTGAGCTTTTGACCAATGCCCACAAATTCACGCCCGCCGGCGAACACATTGTCCTAGAGGCTGTTGCTTTAGGTTCCGACCGCTGGGAGCTGCGCTTGACCAACACGGGCACCACCATTCCCCTCGAAGAACAAGAACGCATTTTCGAGCAGTTTTATCGCATCCCCCACTCGGATCCCTGGCAGCAGGGGGGAACAGGCTTGGGATTGGCTCTGGCCCAAGCCATTGCCAACCACTTGGGCGGCTCTTTGCAGGTGGAAAGCACTGCCCACCAAACCACGTTTATTCTTCGCTTGCCCGCAGCAGAATCTTGTTGACGATTCGGTTTGGGCCACTTATGGTGAGATTTACCATATGGGGGGCAGGGTGAAGGTAGCGCTGTTGCAACTGAACTACATCGTCGGCGATCTAAGCGGAAATGCCGAGCGCATCCGTTCGGCAGTCGAGGCAGTGGCGGCGGCGGGAGCAGAGTTGGCCATCACCTCGGAGCTGGCGTTGCTGGGATATCCACCCCGCGATTTGTTGCTCTACCCGGCCCTGATCGAGAGAGCGAACCAAGTTTTGCAGCACTTGGCCAGTCGGCTACAGGCCAGCATTCCGGTGGTCGTGGGATCCGTGCAGCCCAATCCTCTGCCTGAGGGTCGGCCCCTTTACAATGCTGCTGCCTGGCTGGAGGGGGGCCAGATCCGCCATTGGTTCCAGAAGTCGCTCTTGCCCACCTACGATGTCTTCGACGAAGATCGCTATTTTGAGCCGGGATCCCAGCCCCAACCCATCGAGTACCGTGGCCGCCGCCTGGGCTTTACCATTTGTGAAGACATTTGGAACGACCGGGATTTTTGGCAGCACCGTCGCTACCACTGGGATCCGGTGGAACAGATGGCCCGCTGCGGTGCCGACCTGCTGATTAACCTCTCGGCCTCCCCCTTCAGCCTGGGCAAACAGAAGTTGCGGGTGGAGATGCTGGGCTCCCTGGCCCGCAAGCACGCCCTGCCCATTCTCTACGTCAATCAGGTGGGGGGCAATGATGATTTGATCTTCGATGGGGCCAGTTGCGCCCTAGATCGCTGGGGTCGGGTTGTGGCCCAAGCGGCTGCCTTTCAGCCGGATCAGCTCATCCTGGATGTGGACGAGTTGACCCAGTCTCCCAACCCAGACCAGAATCCACCGACTACGGGATCCCGCTGGCCGACCGAGCCGGAAGCTGAGCTGTACGAGGCGTTGGTTTTGGGCACCCGCGATTACGTCAGCAAATGTGGCTTTCGCGAGGTGCTATTGGGCCTGTCGGGGGGGATCGACTCTGCCGTCACTGCTGTGATCGCCGCCGATGCCTTGGGGCCGGAGCGGGTGCTGGGGGTGCTCATGCCCTCTCCCTATTCCAGCCCTGGCAGCCTGACCGACGCCTACCAACTGGCGCAAAACCTGGGGATCCCGACCCTGAAGCTGCCGATTCAGTCCATCATGGAGAGCTACCACCAGCTTTTGGCAGAGCCCTTTGCCGGCCTCCCCCCAGACATCACGGAAGAAAACCTGCAATCTCGCATTCGCGGCACCCTCCTCATGGCCCTTTCCAACAAGTTCGGGCGGCTGCTGCTGACCACAGGCAACAAATCAGAGCTAGCAGTGGGCTACTGCACCATTTACGGGGATATGTCCGGCGGCCTGGCGGTGATCTCCGATGTGCCCAAGACCTGGGTGTACCGCTTGGCTCGCTGGATCAACCGACAGCAGGAGCGGATCCCGCTTGCTACTCTGACCAAGCCCCCCTCGGCAGAATTGCGACCCGGCCAACAAGATAGCGACAGCTTGCCCCCCTACGATTTGCTGGACAAGATCCTGCAGCGGCACATCGAGCAGCATCAATCCAGCCCCGAGTTGGTGGCTCAAGGGTTCGATCCCGACACGGTGCAGCACGTGCTGCGGCTGGTTCAGAATGCCGAGTTCAAGCGACACCAAGCTCCCCCTGGGCTACGCATTACCGATCGCGCCTTCGGCACCGGCTGGCGCATGCCAATCGCCAAGCGGCAGGAAGGGATCATCTAATGGAACTAGTGGGATACCCTCACACCAGCTCCTCCCTCAGAGGGAGAAAGGGAAAGATTCGGCGCTGTCGGAATTGCTTGGAGTAGTTGGTGCCCGCTCAAGCCTTGTTGCCATTCAGAACGGCTACAACTGGTGCAGTCAAGCTTCCTGCTCAATACAATAAAGGGCCTGCAAGCCAGCAGACCCAAGGAAAAGCCAAAAGGCGGTAAGTTGAGGTCTCTTAGATCAGGCCCAGCCAGGAAGCAACGCCTTGGCCCGTCACCGCTTCGATGACAATGGCCAACACGAAGCCAATCATGGCAGCCCGACCGTTGAGGCGCTCGGCATACTCGTTAAAGCCAAACTTGGGCTCAGACAAATTGGGATTAGACATGAGAACCTCCAGGGTAAATGGGAACGACGGGGAGTGGGATCCGTAAAGAACGAAAACGAGAACGGCACTTGACCTTCAGTATAGTTTGCATTTCTTCATGATCGCAAGCAAGGTGGTCACCCGCTGCCGATGGCGGCGATGATCTGCCGCGCCAGGGGAATGGCCGCCTCATAGGCTTTGCCCTGATGCAGGTGCAGCACCAGCGTCCAGTTGGGATCCGGCAGGGGCCAAAAGGCCAGCAACCAGGCTTGAAAATCTTCTGCCCAGAGAATTGGTCGTCCTCGTCGTTGAGGATTGAGGATGGTGCCAGACTTGGCTGCCACTGGGATCCCTTCTGGGGCAATGCCGCGACAGGTGCCCGCTGTTGCCGCCAGGCTCATGCCGGCATGGAGAGCCTCCCAAATCCAAGCCGGTAAAGAGAGGGCAGGCAGGGAGACCTCGCCAGAAAGGGGAACACCGCGGCGGGCAATCACGCCCCCATAAACCAACAGCTCCCAGGGATCTACCGGCCCAGCCAGACCGGTCGCCAAGAGCGGAGCCGGAGTTGTATTCTGCACACTCCCTAGGCCGAAGCGCCGCAGCCACTCCACCAGGGTATCGGCCCCCAGCTCCCAGCCCAACTGGTAAAAATGCACGTTGCAAGAGTGGGCCAGGGCCTGGCGCAAGTTCAAAGCCCCATGGCCGCGGGGATCCCAGCAGGGTAGGCGGCCCAACCCCAGTTGCGGCGGCGGATCCCACCAACCCGGACAGTGGATCAAGCGCTCCCCAGAGCTGATCCCGGTCTGCAGAGCAGCGGCGGCAACGGCGCATTTGACGGTTGAGCCAGGGCTGGCCCTGATTCTGGAAGCCTGCTCCGGCTGCCAAACCCTTGTTAAACGACCGGTGTTCAGGTTGAGGACGGCGGCAAAATCGCGCGGATGGGGCAGCCCTGCAGATTTCCCCTGCAAGCCCCAGGTCAAAGCAGAACCCAACAGCCAGGCTCCACAGGTGCGACGGTTCATCTGCTGTTGGCCCCGAAAACCCAGCCAGACAAAAGCGGATCCCTGTTACAAAAATTCGGAAATCGCAGCCTTCTCACGGACTAGGGTAATCTGAGTTCAGGTCAATGGAGATAACCCTCATGGCAATTCAGCGTGGTGCCAAAGTCCGTGTGCTGCGGAAAGAATCCTACTGGTACCGGGATGTGGGAACGGTTGCGGCGGTGGATACCAGCGGCATTCTTTACCCGGTGATCGTCCGCTTTGACAAGATCAACTACTACAACATCAACACCAACAACTTCCGCGAAGATGAGCTGGAAGTGTTGGAAGCTCCCAAGGCCAAGGCCAAAGCCGCTCCGGCCAGCTAAACCAACAAGGGTTCTGATGCCGGGGACTGTGTTCTTGAGCAAGTCGTTCTGTGCCTGAACTGCCGGAAGTTGAAACAGTTCGGCAAGATTTGCAACGCCTCACCTTGGGGCCGCGGATACTTGCGGTGGAGGTGCTCCTGGCCCGCACCATTGCCTACCCTGCAGGGGAGATGTTTGGGCGGAGCTTGATTGGCACCCGTTTTACCCAGTGGCAGCGGCGAGGAAAGTATCTCCTGGGATCCCTGGATTCGAGAGCTGTTCTGGGCGTGCATCTGCGCATGACCGGGCAGTTGCTCTGGGTGCAGGGATCCACCCCTTTATCAGCTCACACTCGTGTTCGTTTGGCCTTCGAGGAAGGGTGGGACTTGCGCTTTGTGGATCAGCGCACCTTTGGCCAGATGTGGCTGGTGCCCGCCGGTGTTGAGCTGGAGGCGGTGATCCCCACCCTGCAGACCTTGGGGCCGGAGCCCTTTTCGCCAGCTTTTTCTGAGGCCTATTTCCAGGCTGCCCTGCAGAAGAGCCGCCGTCTTATTAAAACCGCGCTGCTGGATCAATCGCTGGTAGCCGGGGTGGGCAACATTTACGCCGACGAAGCCCTGTTTCTGAGCGGCATTCACCCTTTGACGCCAGCAGTTCAGCTTTCGGATGTGGCCAAGGCACGCCTGCGAGAAGCTTTGATCGAGGTGTTACGGGCCGGGCTGGAGCAGCGGGGCACCACCTTGCGGGATTACCGGGATCTGCGTGGGCTCAACGGCAACTACCAGGGGCAGGCGTGGGTGTACGGTCGGGAAGGGGATCCCTGTCGCCTCTGTGGCACCCCAATTCAGCGGATGAAGCTGGCAGGTCGGTCGGCTCACTTTTGCCCCCACTGCCAGCCACTCAAAACCCCCCTCTCCCTTGGGGAGAGGGGTTGGGGGTGAGGGGGAGCGCTTGGGCTCCGGAGCAGCTACCATCGCCAGTGCAGGGGATCCGGTGAAAAGAATGGCATGGCTCCGGTTCACAAAGCTCTGGGGTGGGGCGAGTTTGCTCGGCTGGGTGGTCTTCCCAGGGGCTTCGGCCTTTGCCCAACTGGAGTTGGATGCCCAACTGGGCCGCTCCCAAATTGTTTTTCCCAGCAAAGATTGCCCCGCCTGCAACCTAACGGGGGCAGAACTGCCGGGAGCTGACCTCAGTGGGGCCAACCTAAAAGAAGCGATCCTCAGACAGGCCAATCTCCAAGCTGCCGACCTCTCCCAAGCAATCCTCAATCTGGCCGATTTGAGAGGGGCCAATCTGAGTGGCTCAGCTCAGGCAGGGGCTTTCTTGTGGGAAGCCGATCTGGCGCAGGCCAACCTGCAGCAGACAGATCTGACGGGTGCCAATCTGCAGGTGGCCAACTTAAGCGGGGCCGACTTGCGTCGAGCCATCCTCACCGGCGCCGACCTCACAGGGGCCAAGTTACACAATGCCGATCTGCGGGGGGCCGACCTGCGAGGCGCTTTTCTGGAGGGGGCGGATCTGACCGGCGCCCTGTACAATGCCCAAACCCGGCTGGATCCCACCTTTGACCCCCAGGCCCGCGGCATGGTCTTGGTGAAGCCATAACCCCCCTCTCCCCAAGGGAGAGGGGCTGGGGGTGAGGGCGCTTTATTTGGGATCCCCCCTTGGGCAGATTAAAATCAGCACCCCCCTCGGCTGGGATCCCCTGCCATGACTTCCCCTGTCCGCGTTCTCATTGCCGACGATCATCCCCTCTTCCGGCTGGGGCTGAAGTTTGCCCTGCAAGCCCAAGGATTTGAGGTGGTGGCCGAAGCCGAGACGGGATCCCAGGCCGTCAACTGTTGTCGCAGTTGCCCCATCGACGTAGCCATTTTGGATGTGCGCATGCCGGATGGGGATGGGATCGCCGCCTGCCAGCAAATCACCGAGCTGGGCCTGCCGGTGGTGGTGGTGATGATGACCACCTTTCAGGAGCCGGGTCTGATTGAGGCAGCCCGCCGCGCCGGGGCCAAAGGCTACCTTTCCAAAGAGACCGACCCGGCGGAATTGGCCCGCGTCATCCGTCAGATTTTGTCCAACCCCGAACGAGACTGGCTGCCTGCCCGACAGGAGCTGCCCAAGCTCACCCCCCGCGAGCTGTGCGTGCTGCAACTGATGAGCGAGGGCCTGGCCAACAAACAGATTGCCCGCCGTCTGGGCCTAAGCATCGAAACCGTCAAAGAATATGCCAGCACCGCCTACCGCAAGCTGGATGCTAGCGACCGTGTCACCGCCCTGCTCAAGGCGCAGCAACTGGGGATCTTGTGAATTGGAGAAAGGGCTTGGGGATTCCCCCCAGAGGTGGGGATTTGCGGCGGCCATGATCACCGCCATACTGTTGCTAGCTTGGCATCTTGACAAGGGATCCCTGGGGTGCCGCCTTCCCCTTCACGTTGTCCGAGATACGGTATGTCTGCTCCTTCCACGCTGCTGCTCAAGCTCACCCTGCGCTTGCTCGCCTCTTTGAAAGCACGGGTGGATCGGCGCAAGATTCGAGAGCGGGGCTTTGTCCTGCCGGTTGCCATTTTGATCGTGCTGGTCTTGAGCTTGGTGACGGTGGGGCTGCTGACCCGCTCCACTCAGCGCAGCATCCAAACCCAGGTGGAACGGGCAGGGCAAACCGTCAGCCGGCAACTGAATGCCGCCATCGACCGGGCCAGGGCCAAGATCGAATATCTGGTACGGGATCCTCGCCTTCCCGCCGGTACCCCCACCGATGCGCAGCTTGTCGCAGCCTTGATTAATGACGGGGAGGAAGAACTAATCCCTAGGGATGAGAATAATCCCTACATCCTCCCCGATGAAACTCAGTTTGTGATCGGAAGCAACATTCAGCAAGTGCGGGCGCCAGCCTGGTGGTTTTTGGCGGACACCGACAACAACGGCGTCAACGACTCCGTAACCGCCTATACCATCCTTAACACCCGTCGGGCTGCTGGCGCCGGCTTTGAGGATAGCCAGCTAACGGATACGGAGCGGGCGCGGCGCCTGATGATCCGCAGTGGCCCCCTACAGGGCTCCGCTCTGGGCCCTTGTACCGATAACCCCGCTCAGCAGACGATTAACCCCAACGTGGGGGACTGGTTCCAGGTGGGCACGGCGCTGTACAAGCCCTTTCAGGTCTTTGCCGTTACCTTGCCGCTTGAGGGGGCCGACTCCACCACCCGCGCCATTTCGGCTTTGCAATTCCAGCAGGATCGGAAGCGGGATCTGCTGAACAAGTGGGGGGCCTTCAGCCGCGGCGACCTAGAGTTTTTCTTCACCCCCGGCTACAACTGGAACGGCGCCATCTACGCCGGCGGCAGCCTTTTCTTCCGCTATGCCCCCAACAACTTGTTCCGGGCTTTCACCATCAGCTCGGAGCAATCCTGCTTCTACATGCCCCCCGACAACTCCGAAATCACTGCCTTTGGAGAGCTGGTGGCTGGGGCTATTGGCTATGCCGGCCAGCAGGTGAGCGATACCCTGATTTTCGATGTTCACTCTGGCCAGCAAGATAGAGAGCCGACTGTGTTGGCTCGGTTGAACAACTTAAATTTTGACTCGGTGCAAAACCAGGTAGAGCCAGAAAATGTGGCTTTGGATCCGTTGGAGCTCCACCTTTTCGGTCGCATTCGCACCCGGGGATCCTATGCCCAAGATGCATCGGGATGGGCGGCTTCTCCCCTCAACGCTAAGCGCGATCCCAACCCCGGACGGATTAAGGCGGGCGGTTTTCAGGCCGGGGCCGACCAGACCTGCCCTCCCTACGTGGACGATGTGTATCGGGCCGACAACCGCTTTGGGCCCAAGGCCAGCTACGAACGTCCACCCGTAACGCCCGACCCGCAGAACGGTTGCAACGTGCCCACTTTTGCGGAAAAGTTCAACAATGCCAGGGCAGGTGGCCGGATCCCGGATGATGCCGAAAATGAGCTGGGGGAATCCCTCACTGCAGACGACCCACCCCCAGGTGTGCTTGCCGAGGTGGGGCTGGATGGCTACTGGGAGCGGCGGGCCCGCGTGGAGGGCTTGCGGGTAATTGTCGGGCAGCGGCTGGAACTAACCCGCACCGATTCTTTGCCTTTGCCTCTGGTGCCGCCCGGGGATCCCAACGATCCCACCAAGCTGCAGGCCATTTTCATCAGCAACGAGGCGCGGCAACGGCTAACCCTGCGAGATAACCCAGCGGCGGTGCAGGCCACTGCCGTTTACCACTACAGCCACCGAGATGGGCGCTTCCCCATTGCTTGCCTGGCCACGGTAGCCCACCCCGGCTCTCCCTGGAGCTTGCAGCGGGCTTCCACCTTCCCTACCGGCGACCAGCGCACTCAACTGGGCATCAACTTCTTTACTGGAGAGGGCACCAACGTTTGGGAGTATGACCCAACCCCGATGCAGGCTCGGCTAGCTCCGGGCACCCCCTTGTGGACGGCCCTCACCAACCTGGCCAATTTTGCCGGCGATCCCGATGGGGCCTATCCGCCGCGTCAAGAGGCGGGCCGCATTCACCCGGATCCGTTTATTACGGCTTTTGGCAACTTCTCGGAGCTGCGGCGAATCATTGAAAACCCGACAAACCTCAGCTTGGCGGATCAATCGACACTGCAAACGGCAGGCTGCATGTTGGGCATGCTGGCCGACAACATGCTCCGCATTGAGGCGGCTGCCAATGCCGGGGATCCAGCGGCTCAAACCCTCTGGAACGACATTCAAGCCAGCCGTGCCGGGAACCGAGAGGCGGCCAATCGGTTTTATCTGCCGCTGCGCTACATTTTCCCGACCACCAGTTTCAACCAGACGGATACCCTGGAAACGGAGCGGCGCAGCGCTTACTCCTTCCTTCCGAGCACAGTCAGCTATCAGGCTGTAACCAACTTAAACGAGGTTGCTCTGGAGCCCCGTCCTGGAATTGGCAACTGGGCTTTGCCCCATGTCCCAGCCAATTGCACTGCTGCTGGCCCCAACAGCAACCAGTTTGAGCTGATTCGGATTGGTGACGAGTGTCATCGCGTGCCCTTCAAAGATTCCGTCTTCTACGATGGCCGCGAGGCGATGGCGGTGCGGGCCCTCAACATCGACCTGGCCCTGCTGACCAACAACGTCAACGGACAGAACAACGGGTTGATCAACGGAGATACTTGGCTGCCTGCCGGTGTGCAAGAAGGCCGCGAGGGTGGCATTTTCTACGCCTTCCGGGAAGATGCGGTACGGGAGGATGCCATTGCCCGCCCGCCCTTGGGCACCTTTGCTGCCTATCAACAAGCTTGGCGAGAGGCAAACGCCCGCGGCACTTTGGGCAGCGCCGGCATCATGAACGCCGGTCAGCCAGGTCGCGGCACGGAGAATGGTCAAACGGTCTGGGATCCCCCTGTTTCCAATCCAGGTGGACTCAGCCCCAAACCGGTGGACTACTATGCCGATCCGGATCGGCGGCCCTACGGCTTCCGGCTGCGCAACGGGGCGGTGCTGGCCCGGGGTGGGTTCAACCCTGATGACGCGATTTTTGGCCTCTCCTTCATTTCCGACAACCCCGTTTATATCCAAGGGGACTTTAACCTGCATCAGACGAAGAGCGGCGAGCCCCTGGAGGAGTTTACCACTCGCCTTGCCTTCGGAGCAGACGGTCTTTACAGCAACTTCTACGGGCGGCGGCGGGCCAATGAAGACCGGCGCTTTGCCCGGGCGGCGGAGGATCTCTGGCGGCCGAGCGACGTGTTGGGCGACTCGGTGAACATCCTCTCTGCCGATTTCTGCGATGGCAGCATTGATGATGCCTTTGTCCAGGATGGCACCCTCAATGGCGGCGGCGTTAACTACAACCCCGGGCAGGACTACAACGGTGGGCGGGCATCAGCCCCTCGGCGGTGGGATTACTACGGCTGTCTCAGGGGTGAGAAGGACAGGGATAACCTGGGATTCAACACCTCCTTCCTCAACCAAGCGCTGGTGATCCGGGGCAACAACTGGCCGGCTCCGGATCCCAACAGCGCTGGGGTTCTGCGCTTTGACAACACGAACGGGGCCCAGAACCTGGGCGACAACCTCAACCAGCCGGGTTGGCCGGATGTGTTTGCCCGCGACACCATTCTGGCTCCCTTCGACAACGCCGATTCGGATCCCAATAACGATGACAGAACGGCGGGCGGTGGCGTGCCGGCAGTGCGGCCCTTGCGGGCGCCCGATACGGGCTATGCCAACTTTGGTGTGCGCATCTCGGCTTTGGGCAACCCGGTGCTGGATACCTCCCGCTGGGTGCTGGTGGCTCCGCTGGGACCCTGCCCGGATCCCGGTGGCTCTGGGTTGCTGGCCGAGTACTACAACGGCTGGCTGACTAGCCCGAGAGACCAGTACGAACGCAACACAGGGTTTGCCACGAACGGGACTGTGGGCCCTCTGCTCTCAGGGGCTCAAGATCGCAACCTGCCCTACCTGCGGGCAGTGCGCTGGCCGGATCCGGTGTTCCCGGCGCAAGGAGTACCTGACGCCATTGGTCAGTACAACAATGGCTATACCACCAGTGCGCCTACCTGTAATCCAAGTGGCACCAACGACCAACGCTGGGCCTGCGTGCGCAATGCTATCGATAACCCGACCAACCTAGCCCTCTTTGCCCGCAGCGGTAGCGGTTTCCCCTCTTGGGGAGGCTTCCAGTACTTTTTTGGCAGCAATAACAGCATAGACTCGCGCTCCCCCTTCAAACGGCGGCTGTACAACAATCCCCCCAGCTGCAACGGCACATTGGTTGACGCTCTGCAGCCCCTCTGCAGTTTGTCACTACCGCCTGGCAGCCCCGATCGGCGGGATCGCGGCGATTGGTTCTGGATGCCCAGTTGTGGGGAGCCCGGTGGCAACAACAGCCTGCCGCCCATCGACGCGGATGACCTCAACTTTCCAAGTCACTTCAACTTCCAGCGCTCCTGCTGGCGGCGCAGAAGTGGTGGGACAAACAACGGCAACAACAACGGCAACGACTTTTTCGTGGTGCGCTGGGTAGGGGAGCTGTATCCCCGTTGGCCTGGCCTACAGAGCTACCGTCTCTTCAGCGACGATGGCGCGCGGATTATTATTCGGCGCCGCGACGGCTCTACAGCCACCTTTGCCAATGCGTCCGCCTCGAATAGCACTTTCCTCAACCTAGGGCCAAATGCTGCAGGCGCCGAAACTTGGCAGGATGGCGGCAGTAACCAGACCACCTTGCGGGTGGAGCTGGAGTGTGCACCTCCATCTGGGCCTTCTCCCTACTTGGTGGAGATCCAGACCTACGAAAATACCAGCGGTGCCTTCCTGCGCTTTGCCACTCGCGATGACAGCGATCCAGAAGACTACGACCTGCGGTACCTGAAGCCGCTGCCGCCGGTCAACAAGCCTTGCCAGCCGGATCGGAATAAACCTCTGTTACCCAACCAGAAGTACTGCGAAGCCCCTCTCAATTGCAATCCCATCTGGACAGACTGGAGTCCTGCATGTAGAACCGACATCTGTGTGGCCACCACCATCACCCAAACCAGAACGGCCACCTTGCCTGCCGGTTGCCCTGGCAGCGCGCCAACGCCGGAAACTCGGCAGATCACCTGCCAGCCGCAGTACAACTACGGGCCTTGGTCGGATTGGACGCCTCAGTGTACCCAGCAGCAGCAGTGCAGCCGGGCTACCATTACGCAGAGCCGCAGCCGCACGGTTACGCCGCTGTGTCCCAGCCAAAGCCCCTTTACTGAAACCCAAAACCAAACCATCACTTGCCAACCTCCGGGGGCTACCTGCACCTATACAGACTGGACTCCTGCGTGCACGGTGGCCAATGGCGGCCTGACCATAACTCAGACCCGCACCGAAACCTGCACCTCGATTTGCGGAACCACCACCAGGCAGCAAACCCAGACGGTCACCTGCCCGGCCATTTGCAATGACTACACCTTTGGGCCTTGGACTCCTGACTGTAGCAGTCTTACCATTGCCTGCGGCACTAGCCAGCCGCTCGACCAAACCCGTACTGGCACCAAAGGCCCCAATAACAGCCCCACCTGTCCGGCCACCAAAACCGAGAGCCAGACGATTACCTGTACCGGCAAGCCCTGTGGGCCAGGTACCTTTGCCCCTGAGGCTCCCGGCAAGAGCCCCTTCGGCGAGTGGATGGCGGCCAAGCCTAACACGGTGGAGCTGCGCCCTGTCCACGAAATCCAAGCCGATCCAGAGCCGGAGACGATCGGCGTGAACACGGTGGCCAAGGCTTCTACTGAAGGCGTGACCATTGCTCTGGAGCCGCAGCTCTCGCCGGTGCTGGAGGTGAAGGCGGGAGTGCCCAAGCCGCCCAAGTGGCCCAACCCTGCCGAGGCTCTGCAGGCGGCCTTCAATTGGATGTTTGGTGAGCCCGCCTATGCTGCCCGCGCCGGACTGAGAGGCAATTTGCTCTCCAGCCAGATCGCCAACCCCAGCAAAGAACCCGGCATTCGCCCTGCCGAGAGTGGTGCTTCTCCGATTTCCGGAACTCTTAGCCTAGGCACCGACGACTGGGCGCGGCAACTGCGGCGGCGATTGCTCAATCCCAATGGAACTGTTCGCTGTGACTCAGAAGAAAAGGTCACTCCCACCGACGGTGGCTTCTGGGTACCGGGGGTGTTTCGCCCCAACTTCAACGACCGCTTCAAGTACACCGCCTACACCGGTGACAGCCGCCCCAGCACTCTGCGTACCTCTCCTAAAGGTGCCGATCCTACCTTCGAGGATCTCAACAAGAATGGCATTTGGGATCCGGAGGAGCCTTCAAATGTTTTGGAGCGGGATCCACTGTTTGGGTTAGACTTGCCGGATCGGCCAGAGCTAGAGATCCAACCCCAGATGGCGCTCAACCCTTACGCCCGCGTCAACAAAAGCGCCGCGACCCAAGCCTACACTCCCGCGTCCAAGTATGCGGACGGATACTACATTAACCACAAGGGCAGTGAAGATATTCGCAATGGCCTCTGCTTCTACGTCAAGCCCAACGGCAACACCATCCAGGTGCAGGTTGATCGGGATGGCGGCAGTGGCAATAAACCGGAGTGGGTGGACGTAGAGCCCTTCACCCTGGATCTGAACAAGCCCACCACCGGCTTTGCCGGCAACAACCCTGTGCTGGGGGTAATCCTGGATGAGGTGACCCGTCGGCCCATTCCCATCCCGAGCTTCCAGGAGCTGGCTTCAACCGATGTGAACCAGCGCCGCCGCAACGACAACGGCACCCAAAACCGGCAGCTCCAGCCGGCCAGGGAAACGCGGGTAAATGCCATTGCCATCAGCGGTGTGATCCCGTCTCGGCTGAATCAGACGGGCGGGGGCATGCACAACTTCCTGCGGCTCAACGAGCTGTGGAGAGATGTCAACCTCTTTTTCAGCGGCTCGATGATCCAGCTCAACTACAGCACCTATGCTACCGGCCCCTTCCTGCAGCACAGCTTTGAGCCACCCGATCTGGTAGCCGATCCAACCTTTGTGCGGGGCTACGACTACTACTACCCGCCCAATCGCCGCTTCGGCTACGATGTGGGCCTGCAAATTGCCCGTCGTCCCAGCGCGGTGTCGGCTCGCTTCCAATTCCCCTCCAATGCCCGCACTGAGTTCTTGCGGGAGTTGGATCCTCAGGATCCGTATGTGCGGCGGCTGCGCTGCGGGCTGCAAGCTCAGCCAGATGTGCCCCTGCAGGCGGCTGCTCGGATTGGAGGCTGCTGATATTGACTTCCCATGCCAGGGGTAGATTCAAGGTAGGCAGATCTGGGCGAGCGCTGGAGGGGATATGAAAAGGTGGCGGCTTTTGCGGCAGCAATTGGAAGCAGAAGGCTTCACGCTCATAGAGGTCTTGGCCTCGGTGGTCATTGTGGCTTTGGCCATGGCTGCCCTTGCTCCTGCCCTCACCCTGATCGCCTACCGGCGGGCCATGACGGAGCGGATAGAAGTGGCCAATCAACTGGCCCGGGCTGAGGTGGATCGCATTCGCACCCTGGTTGACCTGGAGCTGGCCGCTAACCCAAGCGCCTTCCAGGACTCAGCTCAGTTGGCCCGTCTGCCCAGGATTGGAGCAAGCCCCTTGGCCAATACCCCGCCTCCTGCTGATATGGACAACCCCGGCCCCAACTACTCCATTCGTTTGGCTGAAGTTCAGGTGCCGGGGCGAAACCCCGAGGTCTATGTCATCCAAACCTTTCGGGATAGTGGCGGGGAATGCATCGACCGACGCAACAACACCGTCATCTCAGGGGTTCCCTGCTCCTTCTTTTTGGGGGTGAGGGTGTACCACCGCTTTTCTTTTGATCCAAACACTCGGCAAGCTCTTCCTGGCCTGCGCGCTGAGACGGTCTCCGCCAATCAGAACTTGGCCAATGCCGATGTGTGGCTCTTTCCCATGGCCAGCTCGATTGTAGAAGTCAACCTGGCCGCCAATTTGGGGGATGTTTGCCGGGCCATTTTGGCCGATGTTCAAGCTAGGGGTGGAACACCGACCAACAACTGCAATGCCTTCCCGCTGCCCAGCCCAAGCCCTACCTCGCTTTGAAGCGACGGGTAAGCTCCTCCTGCAGGCTCACAAAAAGGTGGTGTTTTCCTATGTTCAAGGTTTTTCGCCACAGGGTTTACCAGAGTGCGGGGTTTACCCTCATCGAGCTTTTGGTGTCGCTGCTGGTTGCCGCCATCTTTCTCCTGGCCACCGCGAAGATTGTCATCGATACGATGCGGCTGGATCGGGAAGAGACAGGGCGCACTCAGGTGCAGGCGGAGCTGACCCAGGCCATGCAGTATATCCAGCAGGATCTGGCAGAGGCGCTTTACATCTACAACGATGCGGAACAGCCCAACGGAGACGGAACGCCAGATCTCATCCAAAACCTTTACACCCCCGGCTGGATTCGCCGCCCCGATGGGGCCATTCCAGTGGTCGCCTTTTGGAAGCTGAATCCGATCCCGCAGAGGTGCTACGCAGGCAACCCTACTCTGCAGGATATCCGAAGGGGCCAAGCAACTTTGAAGGAGAGACCTAGAGACATTTCTGTAGCTGACTGGGACAACATCCGCAACCGCCGCAACATCTATACCTTGGTTGTGTACTACTTGCGACGTAACTACAACAACGCCGGTAACCCAGACGGCAGCACCCCCTGGGAGGGCAATGCGCGCATTGCTAGGTTTGAGTTGCAACCTCTTAATGACACATGCACTCAGCGCAGCCGATTTTTTGTCGAGGATCCGGATCCTTTCCAGGCTGGCTTTCTGGCTTGGCCTCGCAATCCAGATGGTCAAACTCCCATTGCCACCAGCTCAGCAGGCCCTCGTCTTGTAACTCTGGTCTCCAACATCTTCAGCAGCCGGGAGGGAAGTCCGCAGGTTGCACCCGCTTGCCCGCAGGGCTATGCCTTTGGTGGCGGCAAGCCCAACGGCGTCACCTTCCCAGTCACCTTCCCAGGGCTGGGAGATAACGAAAACGACGTGGGCTTCCATGTCTGCGTGCGGCAAAGCGTCGGCGCTGACCGACCGCAGGATGTGATCATCAACATCACCGCCACGGCCATGGAGCGGGCCAACCCTGGCCTTTTCCGTCGCTACATCCGAAATGCCACCAGCGTCGATATCTCAGAGGTGTCGCGCTACTTGCTGCCAATGCAAACACGGGTTCTTGCCCGCGGTGTTATCAACCGTCCGCTCTCCTAGGGGGAATGTCCACCATGTTGGCCTTGGAGAAAAAGGCAATTGGCCGAGCTCAGCCTTTTCGATCCCGGGGCTTTACGCTGACAGAAGTCCTAGCGGTGGTGGTCATCATCGGCATCCTGGCCGGGCTGGCCGTTCCTTCTGGGATCAACATCTGGGCGCGGATCCAGCTTGAGGATGCGCAGAACAGGGTGGAGCGAGCCTTGCGCACCGCCCGCACCAACGCCAGAGCTTCTCTCCTGGGCCGAGCTTGGGTGGTGGGGGTGGACAATTCAGAGCCAAACGTGCCGACTCTGGTTATCCAGGATGAGGAGGGCCTCTGCGATGAACCTACCCCCTGTCAGCGGCTACGCCTGAACAATTTTGTAACTGTGGCTAACACCTTCAATGACGGAAGGGCGGTTTTTGAATCCGATGGCCGCGCCCGTCAACTGGGTCGCTTTGTAGTTAGCAGCACCTACTCCCAGGGCGAAAACCGCTGCGTGGTGGTGAGCACCTTGATAGGCACCATCCGCAAGGACAACGACCCGGCTTGTGCAAGTAGAACAGATGCAGAAGACTAGCCAGCCTTGCAACCTCCTTGAAAGGGGGTAGGATGGTCAGGCCGATGTTTTTGGGTAGCGCATGGCCCCTTCTTCCCCAATCCTTCAGGAAAAAACCTTTCCTTGGCAAGCTCGTCAGCCGGCTCTGCTGGTGCTGGCCGATGGCACTTCCTTTGCCGGTTGGTCTTTTGGGGCGCCGGGCACGGCGGTGGGCGAGGTGGTGTTTAACACGGGCATGACCGGCTACCAGGAGGTGATCACCGACCCTAGCTACCGGGGGCAGATGGTTACCTTCACCTGTCCGGAGCTGGGAAATACCGGAGTCAATGAGCTGGACGAAGAATCGGCTCGGCCTCAGGTTGCGGGGATCATCGCCCGCAATGTGTCTCGCCTGGCCAGCTCCTGGCGGGCTACTTCCACCCTTCCCCACTATCTGCAACAGCATGGGATCCCGGCCATTGCTGGGGTAGATACGCGGGCTTTGGCACGGCGGCTGCGCTCTCAGGGGGTGATGAACGGGGCCCTTTCCACGGAGACTTTGGATCCCCAGGTTTTGTTGGAGCGGGTGCACCAGGCTCCTTCCATGCAGGGGTTGAGCTTGGTGGCGGAAGTTACTACTCCTCAACCCTACGAGTGGCTGGAACCTACCCCCGCCGACTGGGACTATGGGCGCAGCCAAGGGATCCCGATCCCGGAGCCGCCCCTGCGGGTGGTGGCCCTGGATTTTGGCATCAAACGCAACATCTTGCGCCGCCTCACCCGCTACGGCTGTCGCGTCATGGTGTTGCCGGCCAATGCCAGCCCGGAGCAGATTTTGAGTTACAACCCCGATGGGATCTTCCTCTCCAATGGGCCAGGGGATCCGGCGGCAGAGACCACGGCCATCCGCACCACCCAAGCTCTGCTGCAAACCGGGAAGCCCCTATTTGGGATTTGCCTGGGCCATCAGATCCTCAGCTTGGCCCTAGGGGGATCCACCTACAAGCTCAAGTTTGGCCACCGCGGCCTCAACCACCCTTGCGGGTTGGAGAAGCAAGTGGAGATCACCAGCCAGAACCACGGATTTGCGGTGGATGCCGCTTCGATCCCTGCCGATGGGGTGGTAATCACCTACCTCAACTTGAATGACCACACCGTAGCCGGGATCCGCCACCGTCACCTGCCCCTGTTTTCTGTGCAGTATCACCCGGAGGCCAGCCCCGGCCCCCACGACGCCGATCACCTCTTCCGCGAGTTCGTGGAGCTGATGCTGCAGCACCGCTCCCGTTAGCCTCACCCCCGGCTTTTTTCCCTCAGGGCCAGGGCGGCGCGGGCTTCTTCTCGGTCGTCGAAGTGAATCTTCTCGGTGCCCAGGATCTGGTAGTCCTCATGGCCTTTGCCGGCAATGACCACCGTATCCCCTGGCTGGGCTGCGAGGATGGCCAGGCGAATGGCCTGCCGCCGATCCACCTCCACCGCCCTGGGGGATCCAGGGATCCCGGCCAAAATATCCCGTAGGATCTGCTGGGGATCTTCGGTGCGGGGGTTGTCGGAGGTAACGATCACCTGATCGGCCCAGGTGGCGGCAATGCGGCCCATCTGCGGTCGTTTGCCCCGATCCCGATCCCCGCCACAGCCAAAGACGCAGATAAGTTGCCCTTGCACCTGGGATCGCAGGGCCTTGAGCAGGTTTTCCAGGCCGTCGGGGGTGTGGGCGTAGTCCACAACTACCGCGATATCCTGCCCCGGCAGGGTCACCCGCTCCATCCGCCCCGGTACGCCCGGAAAGTGGGGCAGGGCCGACTGGATGATCTCGACAGGGATCCCCAAGTGCAGGGCTACCCCCACCGCCGCCAGCAGGTTGGCCAGGTTGAAGGATCCCACCAGGGGGGCCTCCACGGCAAACGTGCCCGCAGGGGTGTGCAGGGTCGCGCTCAGGCCGGTGGGGCGCAGTTGAACTTGGCCGGGCCAGAGGCCGGGGATCCCCTGCAGGGGCTGCAGCGAGTAGGCCCAGGGCTGCAGATCGGGCCGAATGGCTTGCAAGAGCCGCCGTCCCCCAGCATCGTCGGCGTTGATCACCGCCCGCCCTTGGAGATATTCCTGTCGGAAGAGGGTGGCCTTGGCCTGCCAGTAGTTCTCCATGCTGCCGTGGAAATCCAGGTGATCCTGGGTAAGGTTGGTCCAGACGGCAGCGGCAAAGGAACATCCCCACACCCGATCTTGAGCGAGAGCATGGGAGCTCACCTCCATCACCGCCACCTCCGCCCCGGCTCTCTGGGCTTCCCTGAGGCTGCGCTGCAGTTCAGGCGGAAAAAGGGTGGTGTGGGAGGCCACTTCGCTATAGCCAGGCCAGCGGTTGTACAGAGTGCCCAGCAAAGCCGCGGAGCGGCCGGCAGCTTGCACCAAATGTTCGATTAAGTGGGTGGTGGTGGTTTTGCCATTGGTGCCCGTCACCCCCACCAAGGTCAGTTGGCGGGCGGGAAACCCATAGAAAGCTGCCGCCACCTGGGCCACGGCCCTGTTCAGGCTGGCGCGAGGCAAAACCAGGACGGGCTGACTTCCCCATCCAGCCTCTCCGCTGACGCTCTCCCACGCCTCTTGGGAAATGAGGGCCGCCACTGCCCCTGCCGCCAGGGCTTGGGCCACGAAGCTACCTCCATCCACGCGGGATCCCGGCATCCCCAAGAAGAGATCCCCCGGCTGTACCTGGCGAGAGTCGGCACAGAGGCCCCAGACCTGCACCCCCTCCAGGGATCCCTGGGCCAATCGGGGCTGGATCCCGGCTTGGCTGAGCAATTCCCACAGAGGGCGCTCCGCACCCCTAGCGCGAACAATCCCAACAGTCTCCATTCCACCACTCCTCCCTGCTTTGCAGCTTACGGTAGCCGCTCAACCCCCTTTCCGACCAGAGCGCCAGCGAGATCCCCTCTTTACCTTGGGAGAGGAGCCAGGGGTGAAGAAATCAGGCCAGTATCTCCTCCAGCTTTTGCTTGGCCCACAGAGAAGCGTAGAGGCCCTTCTCGTCCGCCAGCAATTCGGCATGGGATCCCTTCTGCACGAGGCGGCCCTGGTCCATCACCCAAATCTGATCGGCCTCCACCGCAGCCGTAAGGCGATGGGTGATGAAGATCACCGTTTTCTGGGCCGTGACCCGACGCAGATGGCGAAGAATGGCCTGAGCCGTCTGATTGTCCACGCTGGAGAGAGAGTCATCCAGGATCAAGATGGGAGCATCCACCAGTAAAGCCCGAGCCAAGGCCACCCGCTGTCGCTGGCCACCGGAGAGGGTAATGCCCCGCTCTCCCACCAGAGTGTCGTAGCCCTTGGGAAAGTTGAGGATCTCGGCGTGGATGTGGGCGGCTTTGGCCACCCATTCCACCTCCCAATCTTCGGCATCCGGCTTGCCGTAGCGAATGTTATCCCGGACCGTGGCGCTGAACAGGAAGCTCTCCTGGGGCACATAGGCAATGGCCCGGCGCAGGGATCCCAGTTGAATCTGGGTGATATCCTGCCCATCCAAAAACAGTTGCCCCGGCTGGATCTCCAGCAGCCGAGGAAGGGCATTGGCCAGAGTGGACTTGCCCGCCCCAATCGGCCCCACCACCGCCACCATCTGGCCCGGTTCTATGCAAAAGTGCAAATCCTCTAGAGCCGGAGCTGCCGCAGGGCCGGCGAAGGCAAACGCGAGACCTCTGGCCTCGAGGCGACCCTGCACCTTTTCCAGCGGCAGCGGCAGAGCCGCGGGGGCGTCACAGATGGTGGGCTGCACCCTCAGCAGGGCGTCGATCCGCTCCAAGCTGACCTGCCCCCGCTGGTAGGCCGTGATGGTGAAGCCCAGCAGGGCGGTGGGAAATACCAACCGTTCCACGTAGAGGGTGAGGGCCGAAAAATCCCCGATGGTCAGCGTCCCTGCTGCAATTTGCGGCCCCCCCACCGCCAGCAGTAGCAACAAGCTTAGGCTGACCAGCGCCACCAAAGAAGGGAAAAGCAAGTTGCGAGTGAGGGCCAAGCGCAAATTGGCCTGCAGCAGCCGCTGGTTCTGGCGGCGAAACTCCCGCTGCTCGTGCTGTTCCTGGCTGTACACCTTGATCAGGGCAATGCCGTTCAGGTCCTCTTGAATGAGATCGCTCAGATCCGCCAACTCCTGCTGCACCTGGAGCTGCTCCTGCTGCAGGCGGTTGCTGCTCAACTTCACCAGCACCAACATCACCGGAAACACCGACAGCGCCAAGGTGCTCAGACGGGGCTCGATGCCAAACATGGCGGGCAAGGTGGTGGCATAGGCAAAGATCGTGTTGGCCAAATTGAGTAGGGCGAACCCCAACAGGCGGCGGATGTTTTCCACATCGCTGGTGATGCAGGTGAGAATGTCCCCGATGGTCTGCTGGGCAAAGTAGGAAGGCTGCAGGGTGAGCAAATGCTCGAAGATGGCTTGCTTGAGGTGAAACTCCACCTGCCGTCCCACCCCAAACATCCACACCCGCGAGGCAATGCGAATGCCCATCATCAGGCTGGAGACGACCAGCACCGTTAGGGCGTAAAGGGCAATGCGCCGGGCCGACAAAGTGGCCAGGTTCTGGCTCAGGTCATCGATGACCAGCTTGACGTACCAGGGCAGGAACACCCCCAGGCCATTGACCAGGAGCAGGGATCCAATGCCCAACCCCACCTGTCGTCGATAGGGGCGCAGATAATGGGCCAACTGTCGGAGATGGGATCCCGATCCGGTCACTCACTTGCTCCCTGCATCCTCTCCCACTCTAGCGCTCAGCCGGATCCCCCCGGTAGGGATCAGACCAGAACCTGAGCCGGGGCTTGCTGGGCCAGTTGCGCCGTTTCCCGCCGCGCCCAGGCATCCGCCTGCAAAATATCCTCCAGGCTGGGATCGGCGATAACTTGATGCCGCTCACAAACCCGCTCCAAGAGACGGGGAATATCCAAAAAACGGATGCGCTCCTGCAAGAACAGGGCCACCGCCGCTTCGTTGGCCGCATTCAACACTGCCGGCAGCGTTCCCCCCCTCCGTCCAGCGGCATAGGCCAACTCCATGCAGGGGTACTTGCGGTGATCCGGAGCCTTAAAGGTGAGGGATCCCAGCTTGACCAAATCGAGGGGATCCCAGGGGGTGGCCAGGCGTTCCGGCCAACTGAGGCCGTAGAGGATGGGCAGGTGCATGTCCGGCCAGCCCAACTGGGCCAGAACCGAGGTATCGGCCAGCTCGATCAGGGAGTGGACAATGCTCTGCGGGTGGATGAGGATGTCGATGTGGTCGTAGTCCAGGCCGAAGAGCCAGTGGGCCTCGATCACCTCCAGGCCCTTGTTCATTAGGGTAGCCGAGTCGATGGTGATTTTGCGCCCCATCACCCAATTGGGATGCTTGAGGGCATCGGCCAGGGTGACCTGATCCAATTTTTCGGCAGGCCAATCCCGAAAGGCGCCACCCGAGGCAGTCAACAGGATTCTTCGCAGGGATCCCGCGGGCACCCCCTGTAAACACTGGAAAATGGCCGAATGCTCAGAGTCGACGGGGATCAGGTTCACCCCGTACTGCCGCACCAAGGGCAGCACCACCGGCCCCCCTGCCACCAGGGTTTCTTTGTTGGCCAGGGCAATGTCTTTGCCGGCACGGATGGCCGCCAGGGTTGGCAACAAACCGGCGCAGCCGACGATCCCCGTCACCACCCGCTGGGCCGCCGGGTGAGCCGCCACCTGACACAGCCCCTCCGTTCCGGCCACCAACTCCGGCAGCGGTCGGATCCCCGTCAGCAGCGACCGCAGCTCCGGCAGCAGCTCCTCCCGGCCAATGGCAACCATCTGGGGCCGAAACCGCCGCACCTGCTCGGCCAAGAGGGCGACGTTGCTGTAGCTGGTCAGGCCAACAACCTGAAAACGCTCTGGATACTGGGCCACCAAGTCCAGAGTTTGGGTGCCAATCGAGCCGGTGGAGCCGAGCAAGGTGATGGCTTGCATAAAGGATCCCTTTACCCCTGAAAGAGCGTAACGTCCTCCCAACGCAGACTTCCCCTCGCGCAACTTGCCCAAGGACTCCGTCCCGCTATTGCGAACGGCCCCACCTCGCGTTCGGGGATCCCTGCCTCACGCCCCTTCATCTTATTCTTATCTGGTTCTGATCTGGAATCTGTGTGCTCCCTCCGATCCCCGACAGCGGGATCCTATGCGGCTGTGGGGTCCGCGATGCCCCCCTTCCCCAGATTTTGGTTTCAAACCTTTCCCGACTGAGAACGCAGCCACTGGCTGAGCAGCGCCTCGATCAGCTCCGAAAGATCTTGATCCGATTCCAACAGGATGCGCTTCACGGCTCGGTGAGTCTCTTTGGGGATGTAGGCCGTCAATTTGACGTACTCAGAGCTGTTGGGCTTGGCGCCTGCTTCCGGTTGCTCGAGGGTCGGCTTGGGTTCTGGAATCTTGTAGGCTTGGGCGCTCAGCTTTTTCGGGGCGGGTCGGGCCGGGATCCCCTCTGGCTGCCGGTCGAGAAGGCGCTCAAACTTGCTCATGACGAGATTTCCTCCCCCACAGCAACGTAGTCTGACCAAGCTTGTTTGGCTCTCGGCTCTGGGATCTCGTGAACACAGACCCCCTCCAGAGCAGCCCGTTGAAAAGCCACCGTGCGGCGAATGGAATGGTGGCAGAGAGGAATCCCGACTTGCTTGAGAAAGTTGCGGGCCTCCGCTCCATCTCGGTTGGGCCAGGGGGGAACCAGCGTCAGCAAGACCTTGTAGTGCTTTGCCCCCAACCGGTCTAGGGCCTTGGCGGTCAGCATCAAGGCATCTAGAGCCAAGGCATCCGGGGAACAGGGCAAAAGCAGCAGATCACACCGCTGCGCCAGAGCGTGTAACTGTTCCGGGGTGGGACGGGCAGGAGTGTCGATCACCGTGTGCTGAAAGCCTGTGGGCGTGGGAGTGGTGGGATCCCCGGCCAATACCTTGATAGGAAAGGATGATCCCCGTTCTGCCCAGCGAGAGGCCGAGCGATTGGGATCGGCATCGATCAACAGGGCCATCCCCGACCCACCCGCAGGAGCTGCCCCTTGTTTTTGCTGAAGGTAGAGGGCCAGGTGTACCGCCGTGGTGGTTTTGCCCACGCCCCCTTTGAACCCCAAGACCGCGATATTCATCTGCCACACACCCTCCCACCCTGGTTTTACTGCCCAGGTGCACGGGCGGCAAGAGGCAAAAGTGGGCATTGGGGTCTTGGGGCAACTCGGGAGAGCCGGCCGCGGGGAGAAGTTCTCCCGGTTGCGCAATCTTTAGGCTTCGCCGGTAGGATATCCTTGGCTGGCATAACCGGCTGGCTTTGGAGAATCTGACCATGCCTCATCTCTCGCGATCCCATTCCCCCCTTGGCTTGGCTCGCTCCTGGTCTGTTCTGCTGGGGTTGAGTCTGGCCTTGAGTGTGAGCGCCTGTGGCGGTGGCGGTTCCAGTCGCCTGCTTCCCCCAGTCTCGGCCCCTCCCACAGGACGAATTGAGGGATCCCATTTCGACGATCTCAACGGCAATGGGCTGCGGGATCCGGGGGAGCCGGGGCTGCCGGGCATTACCACGTTTTTGGACTTAAACGGCAATGGCCGCCTCGACCCGGGGGAGCCCAGCACCGTCAGCGACGGCGGCGGCAACTTCCGCTTCTCCAACTTGCCCCCTGGCACCTACCGCGTCACCGCCCTTTTGCCCCCAGGGCGAATCTTCACCACGCCGCGCTCAGGCTTGGGGCTGGAGCGGATTGTGGGCGGCAGACCTGCTCCCGAAGGGGCCTTTCCCTGGATGGTGGCCTTGCTGAACGCGGCTGAGCCGGATCCCTTTCGAGCGCAGTTTTGCGGCGGATCCCTGATTGCACCGGAGTGGGTAGTTACCGCTGCCCATTGTTTTTTCGACGAACAAGGCAAGCAGGTAGTGAGTGCCCAAAATCTGGATCTGCTGTTGGGTACCAACCGCTTGCAAATCGGTGCCGGCCAACGCATTCGCGCCGCGCAAATTGTCCTCAACCCCGGCTACAACCCCCAGGTGGGGAAACTTGGGGGGAACGACATTGCCCTGGTGCGCCTTTCTCGGCCAGTGGCTCTGGCCACCCTGCCACTGGTGCAGCCCAACCAAACCAACCTGACGGCCCCTGGCACTGCCGCCACCATCCTCGGCTGGGGAGCTACCTCCCCCCGCGCCCTGGATCAAGAACCCAGCGGCTTTCCCCGAGATTTGCAGCAGGCCACCGTTCCCATCGTCTCCAATGCGGTGTGCAACGCGCCCCAATCCTACAATGGCACCATTTTGGATACTATGCTCTGCGCCGGCTTTCCCCAGGGAGGAGTCGATACGTGTCAGGCTGATAGCGGTGGGCCTTTGATTGTGTCCAGTGGCACGGGTTTTGCCCTGGCCGGAATCACCAGTTTTGGCATCGGCTGCGCCCAGCCCAATTTCTATGGGGTGTATACGCGGGTGTCTAGCTTCGCCGGTTTTGTGCAATCGGTAATCGGCAGTGCCCCCAGCCCAACTCCAGCACCACCCTCCCCTCCACCCCCCACCGGGACAACTGCTTCATTCGTTGTCAATTTGAGGGAAGGTGAGGTGGTTGCGGGGCTCAACTTTGGCAGCCGGGCGCAGTGAACACGAACTGTGGCAGCAAGCAGTGGTGTGGCGATCGTTTAGCTAGGCCGCCGTTCGCGCTAGCGGGACGGAGTCCTTGAAGCCCCGCCCTCTGTCCGTAGGACGAGGGTCGGAATGAAAGGCGGACATCCCCTGTTCTATAATCAACCTGGCTGTGCAAAACGGCATTGCCGGAATCTGGTACAGCTACGCGGTGGGGCATCCCGTGTCTGCTCGTGGAGGGTTCTTGCACTAGCTCCCCAATGAAGCGAGAAGCCCGCTCCGTACCGCCAGCAGTCGGAGTCGGGAGTATGTCACGATAGGGATCCCTGTTGTAACCAAACCCATTTGATTGACGGAGGAGATGTCTTTCCTATGACCCAAGTGACGATTGGCGAAAACGAAGGGATCGAATCTGCGCTGCGTCGCTTCAAGCGTCAGGTTTCTAAGGCGGGCATTTTGCGGGATTTGCGCAACCATCGGCACTTTGAAACCAACCTAGAAAAGCGCAAGCGCAAAGCGGTGGCCGTCCGGCGGAACCGCCGCAAATCTATGGCCTAGGCCATTGCCGACACTCGGAAATCTGAACCCCTCTGAACAGGGCTTGTGGCCTTGCCTGAGGTTCTGACGTTAGTTTCTCGGAATCTGGGTTGGGCCAGCCTGCAGGGAAGCCCCGCACTCTCTGCAACAGCAGGAGGGTCGGAATGAAAGGCGGATATATTCTGTGCTATAGTAATGATGCGGACACCAGAAACGGTTGTTTAAGGCACTGGTAACGGTCGATTGGGGGTGCTGTAAACCATCCCAGAGGTCCGTGGTTAGTTTACTAACTGCAGGGCTACTAAAAGCCCTCTCTGTACTGCGAAGCAGTCAGGGTCGGGTAGTTTACTTCTTCGCCAACATAGCTCTCGGGCAAAGGAGCAAAGGGGGCTGAGCGCTGGATGGCACTGAGCACGGCTGCATCCAACAGGGGATCTTCTGAGGGGGTTTGCAGGCGCAGTTCCCGCAAGGATCCCTGTCGATCCAGACGCACCTGCACCACCGTTACGTAGGATCCGGATGCCCGCCGTACCATCCAGTGTTGGCGAACCCTTTCTTGAAATTGAGCCAAGTAGTCTCCCCAATCCGGATCGGCGGTGGCATTTAGGCTGGGTGGGCCTGCCTGAGAGGACTCGATCCCACTGGTGCGACCGAAGTCGGAGTTGTGGGATCCGGTAGGAAAAGTCGGGGGCAAGGTGGGAGAAGGCTCTTCCAACGGGGCTGCGATCGGCTCTGGAGAGGGCAAAGTTGGATGCGGATCCGCTGGAGCCGACAGGTAGGGTTGTGGCAAAACCTCAGGAGAACTTGCTGCTCTTTCGGGTTGAGGCTTGAGGGATTGAGCAGGAGAGATCTGAGCCGATTTGGTCTCCACTGCTGCTGGCGAGGAGGTAGCCAGTAGGCTTTGCAGATGCTGACGATAGTCCTGCAGTTGCTGGCGCTGTGGAGAGGACAGAGGCCAGTGATCCAGCCATTCTTCCGTCAGATGTAGCGCCTCCGCCCAATTGTGATCGGCAACTGCCTGCTCCAGAGCTGCTAAACCCGCTGATAGATTTTCTAACCTGGCCTTTGGCTGCTGCTGAGGAGAGGCAGAGTCGCGGTTGGGTTGGGGCATCTCAAGCTCCCTTGGGGATGGGGGGAGGATCCCAGGGACAGGACTCCCTGCGGCTGAGGCAACCAAAGGCTGTGCCGCCGCAGAAGTGACCTCTACCCATTCACCTGGATTGGCCACTTGCGACTGCCGCACCGATACGTGATCCCGAGGTTCAGAGACACCGGACTCACGGGCGGAGACGGGCGCAATCCACTGCGGCTCTGGGGGCGGCTCATCCGCCATCTCCACCCACTGAAAGGGGAGGATCTCCTCCTCTTCCCGGATCCTAGGCTGCCAACCCACCCAGCTCATCGCGATGAAATGCAACCCTGCCGAGAGCACGTTGGCCAGCCCCAGACGCCAAGGTAAGGAGCGGCGTTCCTACTGTCGTTCTTGTTGAGAACGGCTGAGGCGAGGATCTGGATCCGTCAGTTGGTTTGGCCGGCTCTCAGCAGCCGGTTCTGGTTTGGGGGAGGTGGACTCTGCAGTAGGTTGGGCCGGGATCCCTGTGTTACGGAGATCTCGGTTGGGGTTCAATTCGTTTTGCACCTTTCCACCTCTCCCCACAGCCACATGCCAACAGAAGCCCACCGACGCTTCTCTGCTTCCTTCGATCAATAGCCCATCCCCGGGCAGAGGGGTAGCCATCGATGCACAAACGCGCCCAGGGCAAAGCTGTGTTGGCTTATACGGACTTCTGCCATTTCAACGCCTATCTTTTTCACGGGGGGCGATGCTTTGAGCCACCTGGGCTCACGAAAAGCCAGCTCATGATTCTCCGAACTAGAGCTTGTGGAGCGGGTTTATGCTTGTTACCCAGCAACCTGTCCTGAGGCGGTTTTGGTACCCCGTGATCCCGATGTCGGCCCTGGAAACCGGCCCACAAGCTTTCACGCTGCTGAAGACTCCTCTGGTGCTTTGGCTCAATGAGTCAGGGCAGCCTTGCGCCGTCTTGGATCGTTGCTGCCATCGCTCGGCCCAACTTTCCAAAGGGGTTGTTTGCAATGGCCACATCCGCTGCCCCTATCACGGCTGGGAATTTGACGGCTCTGGCACCTGTGTGAAGGTACCCCAACTTACAGACAACTTCATCCCTCGCACCTACAAGGTGGAGGGGTTTCGCTGCCAAGAGCGCTATGGCTGTGTTTGGGTGGCATTGGCGGATCCCTTGACCGATATTCCCGAGATCTCAGAGGTGGCGGATCCCCGGTTTCGCCAAATTCATCAGTTCTATGAGGTCTGGAAATGCGCCGGCCTGCGCCTGATGGAAAACTCCTTTGACAATGCCCATCCCCACTTCGTCCATCACCAGAGCTTTGGGGTGATCTCCGAGCCTGTACCCCCAGATCTGGACAGCCTTGAAGAACTGGAATATGGCCTTCGGGCCACCTCTGTTTTGCCGGTGTTCAACAGTGACTTGCAGAAGCAAAACTTGCGGATGTCAGAGGATCGCACAGTGCGTATCCTGGAGGGCACCTGGTTTATGCCTTTTGGTCGCAAGCTCAAAATCACCTACCCCAACGGCCTCATCCACATCATTTTCACAGCGGCTACCCCCATCGACGACCAAACCTCGCAGGTGGTGCAATTCTGTTTACGCAACGATTCGGAAGCAGAGGTGAGTGCTGAGAGTATCATCGCCTTCGATCGGCAGGTGACCCTTGAGGATCAACGGGTTCTGGAAAGCACCGACTATGACGTTCCCCTCGATATCAAGGCGGAGCAGCACATGTTTACCGATAAACCCAGCATCGTCATGCGTCGCAAGCTGGCTGCCCTCTTGAAAGCTCACGGAGAGGTGGAAGCGCGGCAGAGCAGGGATCCCGAACCCACGCCAATGGTCGGGCAGACCCAAAAGAGGGGCCGGAGCAGCCCCCCTTGGGTTTGAGAGTCTTGATTAGATTCCTCGTCAGAGCAGGGAGAGGCGCTCCCCTCGTAACTGGAACTACTTGATCTTGACGGTGGCGCCGGCTTCTTCCAGCTTTTTCTTGATGTCGTTGGCTTCCTCTTTGGCAACCCCTTCTTTGACGGGTTTGGGAGCCGCCTCGACCAGATCTTTGGCATCCTTCAGACCCAAGCCGGTCAACTCGCGCACCACCTTGAGGATGGCGATCTTCTTGTCGGCTGGCACAGCCTCGAGGATGACATCAAAGGCAGTTTGCTCTTCCACCGGCTCAGGGGCTGCCGCCGGAGCTGCCGCCGCTGCTGCCACGGGAGCTGCCATAACCATACCGCCGGCTGGGGCTGCTGCACTGACGCCAAAGGTTTCTTCGATGGCTTTCACCAGCTCGGAAGCTTCCAGCAAGCTCAAAGCTTTCAAATCTTCCAAAATCTTTGCAACGCGCTCTGAAGGCATGATGGTTTCTCCTTAAGGGGTAATGGAATGGATGACATAGGTTTGGGCTGATGAACCGAAGCCCTTTAGGCAGCCTCTTTGTCGGCAATGGCCCGGATGGCCCGCCCCAGAGAGGCTGGGATCTCGTGGATACCGCGCGCCACTTGCGTGGGCACAGCATTGAGCCCGACCGCCAGGCCGGTGGCCACCGACTTGAGGCTGCCCGCCACTTGGGCCATGAGCACTTCCTTGGGCGGTAGCTCGGCGATGGCCTTGGCCTGCTCCAAGGTCAGGGATAGCCCTTCAATGCCAGCACCGCGGAACTCGGTTTTCTTGGTTTGCTTGGCAAAATCTTGATACGCCTTCAGGGCGGCTGAAATATCGCCCCGAATCAAGATAAAGGCCGTCGGCCCCGCCAAAAAGGGAATGATCCCTGCCCAAGCTTTTTGGTCGGCGATGGCTCGCCGCATCAGGGTATTCTTAACAACCATGCAAACCGAATCCGACTTGCGCAGCTCTGCCCGCAGTTGGTCCATCTCCGCAACGGTCAGCCCCTTGTAGTCGATCACCAGCACCATTTGGCTGGCCTGCAGCAGGGATCGGACTTTATCGACGATCTCCGCTTTCTTCGCTAAAGGTTGCTTGCCCATGCGCTCACCTCCTTTGTTGTCAATGGTCACCCAGGGTTAACGGGTGGTGAATCTGGGTTCTGCCAAACAGAATGCGTCCCAGCCGTGGCCGAGACGCATGGAGATAAGCGCACCATCAAAAGCGATCCAAGAAGGGATCCCTTTGAACTTCGCTCAAACCTCGGCAGGACATTAAGCCCGCGGGCACCTGCTGTCTTCGGCTTGCTATTCGACTGGGGAAAGATGTTCTGCCGGGATCCTCCTCCAAATTACACTCACTCAAACCCTTTTCAACCCATCGCAGCGCCGAAGCCAGGCTCAGGTCGCCAACTTCAGCTCCCGCAGGGCATTGATATCAACCTCAATCGAGGGGCCCATTGTAGCAGAAACATGTAGGGTTCGCCAATACTTGCCCTTGGCTCCAGAGGGACGGTTGCGATCGATGGACTCCTGCACTGCCTTTAGGTTCTCCAGCAGAGCTTCGACGGGGAACTTGCACTTGCCGAAGATCAAATGCACAATGCCGGTGCGATCCGCCCGGTACTCCAGCTTGCCGGCCTTGAACTCCTTAATCGCTTGGGCCAGATCCATGGTTACCGTTCCCCCCTTGGGAGAGGGCATGAGGCCGCGCGGCCCCAACAGCCGCCCCAGCTTAGCCACCTGGGGCATCACATCGGGGGTGGCGATCAGAAGGTCAAAATCCATCATGCCCTTGCTGATTTCCTCGATCAGGTCTTCATAGCCAACCCGATCCGCCCCTGCATTTTGGGCCTCCACCACTTTCTCGCCGCGGGCAATCACCGCCACTCGGATTTCTTGGCCGGTGCCCCTGGGCAAGACCACGGTGGTGCGCAGTTGTTGGTCGGCGTACTTGGGATCGATCCCCAGGCGGATGTGAACCTCTGCCGCCTCCTCAAATTTGGCGGTGGCCGTCTCCTTCATCAGGGCCAAAGCGGCTTCGGGAGCATAGGCAATGGGCTTCACCTTCTCCCGCAAAGCCTGCATACGTTTGGAAAGTTTTCGAGCCATCGTTTCTCCTCGGGGTACTGGCGAGAACTTCTCTCCCCCACAGTGGTTTGCTAGAACAACTTTTTCAAGACCGTGAACACCTCAGATAGGGCAAGGGATCCCTCCATCAATCCACCACCGTCACCCCCATGCTGCGAGCAGTTCCGGCAATAATTTTCATGGCCGCCTCCACATCGTGGGCATTCAAATCCGGCAGCTTCTGCTCGGCGATCTGGCGCAGTTGAGCTCGGGTCAGGGATCCCACCTTGGTTTTGTGGGGCTCGCTGGAGCCAGACTCAATGCCCAGAGCCTTCTTGATCAACACCGAAGCCGGCGGCGTCTTGAGGACGAAGGTAAAGCTGCGATCCTCGAAGATGGAGATTTCAACAGGCACCACCATCCCGGCCTGATCCGCCGTCTTGGCGTTGTACTCCTTACAAAAGGCCATGATGTTGACCCCGTGTTGACCCAAGGCTGGGCCAATGGGGGGAGCGGGGGTGGCCTTGCCCGCCTGAATGGCCAACTTGACCACGGCCACCAACTTCTTAGCCATGAAACGCAGTTACACCTCTTTTCGCACTTGACCAAACTCTAATTCTACCGGGGTATCGCGCCCGAAAATCGAGATCAACGCCTTGAGCTTGCCCCGTTCTGGGCTGACCTCCACCACCTCGCCGTAGAAACCCTGGAAGGGGCCGGATAGCACCTCGATGCGATCCCCAGGGGCCATGTCGATTTTGAGGGGCACTTCCTCCACCTCGACGCTGCTGAAGATGCGCTGGACTTCGCTTTGGCTGAGGGGACGCGGTGTAACATGCCCCCGACCGCGACCGTAGGCCCGCTTTTCTTCGGTGCCGACAAAGTTGATCACGTTGGGGGTTGTTTTCACCACCATCCAAGTGTCGTCGTTCATGTCCATGCGTACCAGGACATAGCCGGGAAAAATCTTCTCCTCTTGCTCCTGGCGCTTGCCGGTTCGATCCAGCTTGAAGCCCGTTCGCTTCGGGATCACCACCTCGACAATTTGATCCGCCACATCCAAAGCAGCCGCCCGTTGCATCAGGGTGCTCTTCACTTTGTTCTCGCAGCCGGAAGCCACCTGCACGGCGTACCAGCGCAGGTTGCGACGCTCTTGACCTTCCCCCTCGTCTGGTTCCGGGATCGCGTCTGCAGGCTCAAAGTGCTCCACACGGCCCCCACGACGTTTTCGCTGCTGCTCTGGCCTCATCACCTCACATCCTCCCTGTAGCCATCCTTGAACATGACTCTCTTGCCCCTCAGGACAGAACATCACAAGAACAGCTGAGTGGCTACCCAAGCAAACACTTGATCGACCAGGTAGATGAAGGAAGCAAAAGCCAACACAATCAGTAAGACCCCTACCGACTCGCCGATCAATTGCCGGCGGCTCGGCCAAACAATCTTGCTTAATTCTGTGCGGGTCTCTTGAATAAAACCCGGGATCCCTTTGGGTGCGGTGGAACTGTCTTTGGAGTGACCCCGGCTGGCGGGATCCAAACGCTGTTCCGTATCGGCTTTGCTGGAGGGGGTGCTCTTAACCACGGCGGTGTTCTCCTAATGGATCCCGAAAACGGTGTACCGCATTTCAGCAGGCACGGGATCGGCTTTGCGATCCTAACAGATTTACCGGGAATGGGATCCAACCTTAGGGAGTGGGGGTGGGCTCAGGTGCCAAGGAAGCGGGAGAAAGCGGGAGGGAGCGGCGGCGGGATTGGTTAAATTGCTCCACAGCAGCATCAACGCTGGCCTTGCCGTCCCAGCGGGAAGCAGCATTCTGGCGGGAGAGGAAGTCGGCAGCCCGGAAGAGATCGTTGACGTTGATGCTGGTGCCATCCAACAGAGGGGGATTGCTGTCGCGGCGAATGGCATCGTTGACACTTCCGCTTTGGGCCAGGGCCACCCCAGAGCCGCTCAGAACCGAGCTCAAGGCCATCCCCACCAGGAGCAGTGCTGGGGGCGAGGGGATCCCACGCCAGCAGACGGGCGATGGATTCAGGAGACGGTTGAGAAGCTTGCCGAGCATGATTTATTTCTCCGCTTCGTTTACACGAGGGTGCTGCTCCGCCAGCCCCTCTACCAACAACTGCTGCTCTTCAGCGGTCAAGGGGCGCTTGGCCAACAGGTCTGGCCGCCTTTGCCAGGTTCGAACCAGCTGCTGCTGCAGACGCCAACGGGCAATGGCTTGATGGTCGCCTGAGAGGAGTACTGGCGGCACCTTGTACCCCTGAAACTCTGGCGGGCGGGTGTACTGAGGATAGTCCAGCAGCCCCGCCTCGAAGCTTTCCCTCTTTAACGAGTCTACCTTGCCTACGGTGCCCGGCAAGAGCCGCACCACGCCGTTGATCAGGGCCAGCGCCGGAATTTCCCCCCCGGTCAGGACAAAATCCCCCAGCGACACCTCGCGGGTGGCCAGGTATTGTCGGATGCGCTCGTCAAAGCCTTCGTACTGGCCACACAGCAGGATCAGCTGCGCCTTCTGGGCCAGCTCCTGCAGCAGCGCCTGGTTTAGCGGTTGCCCCTGGGGCGTCAGCAGAATGATCTCGCAGGGATCCAGCCGGGGCAGGGAGGCGACAGCAGCGAAGAAAGGCTCTGGCTTGAGCACCATGCCCACCCCACCCCCGTAGGGCTCATCATCGACACGGCGGTGCTTATCGGTGGCGAAGTCGCGTGGATTGGTGCAGTGGACTTCGGCGATCCCCTGCTGTAGGGCTTTGCCCACCAGCCCAATGCGCAGCGGCGTTTCAAAAAATTCGGGGAAAAGGGTAAGGATATCGAACCGCACAGGACTCAGGACGAGGTGCGCAACCGCTCCAAATCCAGGCGCAAGGACTCAATCTGATGGATCAGCTCCATCAACTCAGCCATCTCTTCTCTGGAGATAGCCGGCTTGTTGGGGGAGGAAGCTGGTGTCGGGGGAGCATTCTCGACAGGCGCTTCAGAGTCAGGACTTGCCGAGGGGGCGTTGGCGCCCGGATCCCTGAGACTCTCAACGTAACGAACTGCCTCCTGCTCGATCAACTCTCCCTTTTGCTCCAGCTCCGCCGCCAGTTGTCCCAAGTCCATCGAAAGGCGGTTGAGGTTTTCGGTGCGCTTTTCCGGGTCTTGCAGGATCTCCACCAAAGCGGTGGCCGTGCCGTAAAAAATGTGGCGAGCCCGCGTGAACCAATCTGAAGAGTGAGAACTCATGGCAGCAGAAAGAGGTGGGTTGTGGATTATTCTAGGCGATCCACCCACCGGGATTGACCCAAGCATTGCAGACTGAATACCCAGCGCCGAAGGACAGACTGGGATCCAATTCTCCAAAATCCTAGGGACACTCTCAGTCTTAAGGCAGGGCTCAATCGACAGCGCGGATCTCGCCACTGTTTAGGCGCTCCACAATCGATTCCAGCAGTTCGTGCTCTTCTGGGGAAATTTCTTGATCGGCCATGACGGCACTGAGAATCTGCTGTTGCTCGGCGCGAGTCAAGACTTTGTCCGCCAAAGCCCGGTTGATTAGAGCTCTCAGCTCAGAGGGTTGAGAGGGTTCCACCGTTTTTCTCCTAGCGCTGGGGGGCAAGGGGTTCCATAATGGGGTTCTGGATCCAAGAAGCAATGGACAGCGGCCCACCACCCAGTATAACGGTACGGCTGTGGAAACCCAGGTATCCTCAAAAGACCAGAGATCCCAACCTGTGGGGGTGATTGGCGGCGGGCAGTTGGCGCAGATGTTGGCCTTGGCAGCTCGCCAGATGGGGATCCCGCTGGTGGTGCAGGCTGCTGCTCCCACCGATCCGGCGGTGGCAGTGGCCGATGGGGTGGTTTGGGGATCCACAGCCGACAGCCAGGCCACGGCCCAGTTGTTGGAGCGCTGCCCGGTGGTTACTTTTGAAAACGAGTTTATCCCTCTGCCGGAGCTGAAAAAACTGGATCCGGAGGGATCCCGCTTTCGTCCCAGCCCCAGCATGCTAGAGCCGCTGCTGGACAAGTTGCACCAACGGCAGTTCCTGGCGCGGTTGGGGTTGCCGGTGCCGACTTTTTTTCCGCTGGAGGCGGTGTTGGATTCGGCAGACCTGGCTGGACTGGGCTTTCCGGTGGTGCTCAAGCGACGGCGGCAGGGCTACGATGGGCAGGGCACCCGCATCTTGCACGAGCGAGCGGCTTTGCAGCAGGCCCTTAGCCAATCTGAGGGGATCCCGCTATTGCTGGAGGAATGGATCCCGTTCGAGCGGGAGCTGGCGGTGATGGTGGCGCGGGGGCTGAAGGGAGAGATCCGGGTTTATCCGGTGGTGGAAACTGTGCAGATTGAGCAAATCTGCCGCCATGTCCTGGTGCCTGCCCGCATCCCCCCAACCACCGAGGCCGAGATCCGGCGCTTGGCAGCCGATCTGATGGAAAAATTGGGTGCAGTTGGCGTGTTTGGCATCGAGCTGTTCTGGGTGCCGCCGCCCCACCCCAAGGCCGGGATCTGGATCAACGAAATCTCGCCGCGGGTCCACAATTCCGGCCACTACACCCTGGAAGCCTGCCACACCTCACAATTCGAGCAACACCTGCGGGCCATCCTCGGCCTGCCTTTGGGGGATCCCTCCCTCAAGTGTGGGGGGGCAGTGATGGTCAATCTCTTGGGCTATGAGCATGCCACCGGCGATTACCCAGAAAAGCGGCAGCGCCTGGCCCAGCTCCCCAATGCCACGGTGCATTGGTACCACAAAACCCCTGCCCGCCCAGGGCGAAAACTGGGCCATGTGACCGTCTGTCTGCCGACTGCTCCCTCTCCTTTCGAAGCAGCAGCCCTTGTCCGCACCCTCGAATCCCTCTGGTACCCCCAGCCATGAGCCAAGCGCAGGATCCCTCATTTTCTCCAGCCACACAAGCCCTGATCCAGGCCATGCAACGGCGGGATGTGCCCGCGGTAGCTCAGCAGGTGAACGGCTTGTCCCCTCAAGAGCGCCCTGCTGTGTTGACCCCTGCCCTCCAATACCTGGCCGAGGTGGATCCCGCCAGCGCCCAGTGGTTTGTTCGCCACCTCATGGCCCCTGCGGTCAAAGCGCAACTGCGAGAAGGGATCCTCAAAGCCGCCCAAGACTACCTACAGGAAGCCGGCTTCACCGAAGGGATCGACTACGAACTCAAGCCTGTTCGCGAAAGCGGTGCGGAGCACCATCCCCAATCGGGGGGCAAAATCTTGAGCATCAGCCGCAGAGCCTTGCCCTACGCGGCTCCCGATGACGATCCCTTGGGGCAGTTGTTGTTGGCGGAATTCTGCGAATTGCGAGACTAGGCCACCATGAGCGGTACGAGTTATCGGCTGCAGCTGTTGGACATCACTGCCCTGCCCCAACTGCTGGAGCTGGATCGGCGGTGCTATGGGGGATACTGGGGAGAACAGGGATATCGAGCGGAGCTGGAACGACCCACAAGCACGGTGATTGGGGTAGTGGCGGAACCCGCTGCCGTTGGCGCTTCGTGTGGCTCGGGCCGAACCGAGTTTCCCCTTCCCTCTCCAAACCCCACTTCGCCGACGCAGACGACAAAAGAGCTGGTGGGCTTCGGCATTCTCTGGCGCATTGAAGAAGAAGCGCATATCATCTCCTTGGCGGTGGATCCCGAGTACCGACGACAGGGCTTGGGCCGGCGGATTCTGGAAGAACTGCTGAACCAAGCGAGAGCAGCAGGCTGCCGCTGGGCCACTCTGGAGGTAAAGGCTTCCAATCAAGCGGCAATCCGCCTGTACGAATCGGCAGGGTTTCAACGGCTGGGACGTCGCAAGGGGTATTACAACGGAGAAGATGCGCTGGTGTATTGGAAGAAACCGATTTAGAAAAGCGTCAATTGTAAATTGAAGAACTGCAAACGTATTTCGGGATACACCTTAGGCCAGACAGTGAGCAAGCCAATAGGCTAAGCATATCAAGGCTACAGGGGATCCAACCCATTGACCGAGTGTCGATTGCCCGTTTGATTCTTTATATAGGTCATCAAAATGCTCTCATTCTGTGGATGCAAACTGCCCGCTACAGTTCCTCCCAGCAACACTGACTCTAGCCAATGCAGCCGCATCCATCGCACAACAGAGATCCTGACTTAATCTACAAAGCTCCTGCTCGGTGGGGAAAAGCTATAATCTGCGGTATCAACAACTTGAATTCGATCCTTGCCGTTCGATGGCCCATCGGAGCTTTGACTGATGGCTGGAGCCCTTGGGTTAATAGAATGTGAAGTTTTATTTCGAGATCCGATATTTCTGCCTCAATATATATTTTTCATATCATATTCCCCCTTTGGCCAACTTGCCTGAAAAAACACTTCAGGTTAACCTACACTTGTTATCTGTCCATCCTGAGCATTTTCAAGCTGTGAGGATCATTATGGACACCTCTGGAAACACCATTGGAGATGAGGCCATCTCTTTTGTCGTCAGTCTTTGGTCTAGGCTTATCGATTTTATGCCCAATCTCCTTGCGGCGATTGCCATCTTAATTCTGGGTTGGATAGTGGCCACGGCAGTAGCCTTCGGCGTTAGAGGACTGCTCAAAAGGACGCAACTGGACAATCGCTTGGCTGCTTGGGTTTTGGGCCAAAAGCCCGGCGAGAAGCTGCCCCAAACGGAGCGCTGGGTGGCCGCTGCCGTCTACTGGGTGATTCTTGCTTTTGTGTTGGTGGCGGTACTGAATGCCCTGCAGCTTCAAGCTGTCTCCGATCCGCTCAACAGGTTTTTGGGGGAAATCTTCGTTTATCTGCCACGGGTGGGTGGGGCGCTGGTGCTGCTGGCTGTGGGCTGGGCGGTGGCCACTGTTGCTCGGCTGGCAGTCATCCAGGGGCTGCGGCGTTTCAACCTCGATGAGCAGTTGGCCCGGCCTCTACAGCAGGAAAGCACTGCCGGTGAGGCAGGTGCAGAAGGAACCCCGACCGGCCAAGAGGGAGGTACAGAGGTCACCCCTTTCCTGCTGAATGAAACTTTGGGCAATGCCCTTTACTGGCTGATTCTGCTGTTCTTTTTGCCGATCATCCTGGATACCCTGAACCTGCAGGGGCCGCTGCAGCCGGTGCAAAACCTGCTGGATCAGTTGCTGTCGATGGTGCCGCGGATTTTGGGGGCGCTGATCATCGGTGTGGTGGGCTGGTTTTTGGCCCGCATCGTGCGTGGGATCGTCTCCAATTTGTTGGTGGCAGCAGGGGCAAATCGGTTGGGGGCACGCTTTGGCGTTCCCCAGTTGGCCCAGATCGTCGGGACGGTGGTGTATGTCTTGGTGTTGATCCCGGCGGTGATTGCGGCGCTGAATGCCTTGGAAATTCGGGCCATCTCCGATCCGGCGGTGGCGATGCTGGAGCAGGTGTTGCGGGCCATTCCCATGATCGCGGGATCCGCTTTGATCCTGGCCGTCTTTTACTTGCTGGGGCAATTTTTGGCCAGCTTGGTAACCCAGTTGCTGCAGGCGGTGGGTTTTGACCGTCTGGTCGCGGGGCTGGGCTTGCCCCTGGCCGCTGCTCCTGAGCCTGAAGGGGATCCCGCTGCCAAACGTCGCACTCCCTCCGAGATCGCCGGCTTGGTGGTCTGGGTAGGCGTGGTCTTGTTTGGGGCGGTGCCGGCAGTGGAGTTGCTGCAGTTTGCCGCCCTAACCGACATTGTGCAGGGGCTGTTGCTGATTTCCGGTCGGGTGCTCATCGGCGCCCTGGTGTTTGGGATCGGTCTTTATTTGGCCAATTTGGCCCACTCTATGATCAAGAGCTTGGGTAGCCCTTCCTCAGGGGTACTGGCCCAGGCGGCGCGGGTGGCTATCTTGGTTTTTGTTGGCGCCATGGCCCTGCAGCAGATGGGCGTGGCCACCGACATTGTGGTGTTGGCTTTTGGTCTGGTTCTGGGGGCGATTGCCGTGGCGGTGGCGTTGGCTTTTGGGTTGGGAGGTCGCGATGTAGCTGCCGAGCAGATCCGGCAATGGCTCAAGAGAGAGTGAGAGCCTTTCTCTGTAGACGTTCGATTGCACCTAAAAAATTGCCCCGCCCATCACCGGGCGGGGTTATTGCTGCATCCTCAGGCCAGCTTAAACTGCCTCTGGAACTTTGGCCTCTTCCGCCGCCACTTCCTGCACCACGATCTTGCCCCGGAACACCACGTAGTTGTAGATGTTGTAGGACAAGATAACCGGGATCAGAAAGCCAATAAAGGTGAGCATAAACACCAGCGAGCTGGGGGAGGCTGCCGCTTCGTAGATGGTGACGCTGGGGGGGATGATGTTGGGGAAGACCATGAACCCCAAGCCGATAAAAGAAAGCGCAAAGATCAAAAAAGTGTAAACCAAAACGCTATTTTCTTCCCGCCGGCGCAGGCTGCGCAGCAACAACGCCACCAACAAAAGTCCCAGAACTGGGATGGCAGCAAAGATGTAGAAAAGAGGGGGCGAGAAAAGCTGAGCACGCGCCTGCTCGGACATGATAGGAGTGCTGATGGTGATAAACACTGCCCCCAGTAAAGTTGTCCAGGTGGCGATGGTTGCCGTCTTGTAGTAGGTTTCCTGAAGCTCGCCGGTGGTCTTAACGATTAGGTAGGCTGAGCCGATTAACACATAGCCCTGGATCAAAGTAAGAGCCACCAACAGCGTGCGCCAGGTCAGCCAATCCCAGGGGCTGCCGGCAAAGTGGCCGGCTTCGTCCACGCGGATCCCTTCGAAGACGCTGCCCAAGGCAAACCCTTGACCCAAGGCCGCCAAAAAGCTGCCCACCCCGAAGGCGATGTTCCACACCAGCTTGTTGTCGGCGTTCTCCCGAAACTCGAAGGAAACGGCCCGCAAGATCAGGCCCACCACCATGATCACCAAGGGTATGTAGAGGGCATTGAGAATGGTGGCGTAGGCGAGAGGAAAAGATCCAAATAGGGATCCCCCCATCAACACCAGCCACGTCTCGTTGGCATCCCAAACATTGCCCAAGCTGGTCATGAGAATGCTGCGCCGCGTCTCGCTGGAGGCCGTCAGGGAGAGGATACCAACTCCCAGATCAAACCCGTCCAGCAGAACGTAGAGAAATAGGAATAGGCCCAGGATAAAAAACCAAACCTGGGGCAGAAACCGCTGTAAAGGCTCAAAAGATTCCATCGCTGTTCCCTCTGCTTTGAGTATTTCTGACCAGTGCGAGACAGTTCCCGATGGCGATCCCCAGTCCCTCTCCCTCTAGGGAAGGGAAGTTGGGAGTTGACGTAGCGAAGGGTTTCACTGCTGTGGGGAATGGGCCTGCTACGTTGCCCTGTTGCTACTTGGAGTCACCAGTTAGATGGCTACCAAACTGCTGCTACCGAGCTTCTGCAGGACGGCGATCCGGCTCGTGGCGGGCAGGCTCGACCACGATCACCGGCTGCGTTGCCGGGACAGGGGCGGGCAACTCCAGGTTTGGCCCTTCGCGGATGATGCGGCTGCCAAAGTAAAGGGCGGCCACGAAAAACACGGTGTACAAGATGGTCAAGCCGATCAAGGAGAACAACACTTCTCCTGCCGGCAGCGGTGAAACCGAGTCCACCGTGCGCAGTTGTCCATACACAATCCAGGGCTGCCGACCCACACAGCGAACGATCCAACCGGTCTCGACGGCGATATATCCCAAGGGCCCTGCGAAGACCCAAGCTCTCATCAGCCATTTCTGCTGAGAAAGGGCTTCTGCCGATAGCTTGCCTCTCAGCCATTGGACAAGGGTGACTCCGATAAGCCCGGCCAGAAAAAGACCAATGGCCACCATCGTTCTGAAGGAGTAGTAGATCAGGCCGACCATGTGGGGACGATTTTGGGGATCCCAGCTTTTGAGTCCTTGAATGGGTCGATCCAAGCGGGGCTTAAACTCCAGCAGATAGCCCAGCGCGCCGGGGATCTTCACCTCCCACTCGTTGCGCTCTTTGCGGTCGTTGGGCACAGCCAACAGGCTCCAGTCTGCCCGCTCGCCGGCAGGGATCGTCTCCCACTGGGCCTCCATGGCCGCCAGCTTGGCCGGCTGATAGCGATACACTTGCTCTGCGCTCAAATGGCCGATATACACCTGCAGGGGGGCAACCACCAGGGCCATCGCCAAGACCACTTTGAGGGAGCGGGAGAAAAACTCGCTGTGCCGCCGATTGAGAATGTACCAAGCACTGATGCCACCGATTACAAACAAAGAGGTTTCCAAGGTGGCAAAGAACATGTGCAGAAAGCTATTGACCATGAAGGGGTTGACGATTGCTTGCAGGTAGTCCCGCACCACAAACTTCCCATCCACAAATACACCACCTGCCGGTGTCTGCAGCCAAGAGTTGGCCGTCAGGATCCAAAAGGTGGATAGGTTGGCACCAAAAGCTACCAGGATCGTCGAGATCCAGTGAATCACCGGCGGCACGCGATCCCAGCCGAACAGCATGATCCCCAGAAAGCTGGCCTCCAGCATAAAAGCCATCGTGCCTTCAAACCCCAGGATGGTGCCGAAAAAATCTCCCACTGCTTCGGAGAAGGGCGCCCAGTTCATGCCAAACTGAAAGGCCATCGGCAAGCCTGAGGCCACGCCAATACCAAAGTTCAACACATAGAGTTTTGACCAGAAACGGGCGTGACGGTAGTAATCTAGGTTGCGGGTTTTCAGCCAAAGTCCCTCAATAACAACAAGGTAAATGGCCATCCCCGTTGTTAAAACCGGCCACAACATGTGAAAAATGGCCGTGAGGGCAAACTGTAGACGAGAAAGGGCAACGGTATCCAGAAACATGATTTGTACCAAGTTTAGATGAATTGACCCATACAGCTTTTTCCGACAACATCTGCTGCAGCTGATGCAGCTACATCTCCGGCATGAAAAACATCTTGCTGACTGGCAGACATCAGATGAGGCCGGGAAAGCCGCGCTTTGTGGTTCCTTCTAACATCGAATCTTGGCTAAGACAATCGACAAGCCGTCCGACTCTAAAGGTTAATTTTAGGATTCTGTGAGATATAGACCTTTTTTTGTAATTTGGACTACAAAGCAAAAAGCCCTCTGTGAACCTAGCGGCCAAAAACTGGCAGGCCATTGACATAGGGTTCTGGTTTTCTTCGTCTTTAAACAACAAAACTGTTGTCCCAATAGATCGAGGAGCAATTCCCAGCAAGGGGCGACTTCCCGTCTACAGCGCCAGCAGACGGCTGCTGATTGTCCCCGGAGCCTGCCAGAATTGGGATCCCTGCTTGTTGGGATCGCAGTTTGCAGTGTGGGGTGGAAGATGTCGTTTATCCCGCTGGTGCGCTTTCTGGCCCAATCTGGCTTGATGCAAGAGTTGGCCGCCCGGTTGAGATCACGGCGACAGGCAGATCTGCAGGGGGCAGGGCGGATCCCGAAGGGGTTGATCGCCTCGGCTTTGGCCCAGCAGGAGGGAAGATCCCTGCTGGTGGTCACTGCCACGCTGGAAGAAGCGGGCCGGTGGACAGCGCAATTGGAGGGCATGGGCTGGGAGAGTGTGCAGCTCTACCCTACTTCAGAGGCTTCCCCTTACGAACCTTTTGACCTGGAACCGGAGCTGGTGTGGGGCCAGTTTCAGGTGCTGGCCGATTGCCTCCAGGGGAAGAAGGGCATGGCCATTGTGGCGACAGAGCGGGCCCTCCAACCCCACCTTCCCCCCCCAGAGGTGTTTCGGGCCTTTTGTCTCAAGCTGGAACCTGGCCTGGAGATGTCTCCCCAGCAACTGGGGCAGCAGTTGACCCGTCTGGGCTACCGGCGGGTGAATTTGGTGGAAAGTGAGGGGCAGTGGAGCCGACGGGGCGATATTCTCGACGTTTTCCCGGTGGCCTGCGAATGGCCGGTGCGGCTGGAGTGGTTCGGCAACGAGCTGGAGAGGCTGCGGGAGTTTGACCCGGTGAGCCAGCGCTCCCAAGATGGGATCCCCCACGTTTGGCTTACTCCCACCGGCTATGGGCCTATCCTCTGGCCGGCTCTGCAGGAAAAAGCCGATCAGCTCTCCCAGGGCCTACGGCAGCAGTTGGAGCAGTCGCCCACCCCCCCGGAGGGCTTGCGCCGTTTTCTCGGCCTGCTCTACACCCCTCCCGCCAATCTGCTCAGCTATCTGGATCCCACCACCCTCATCCTGATCGACGAGCCAGAGCAGTGCCAGGCCCACAGCCAGCAGTGGCTCTACCACGCCCAAGAACAGTGGAAACAGGCCCAGGTTGCGGAGCCGGCTCTGCAGCCCTTTCACCGCCCCTTCGATCTCCATGCTCCCGACTGGGATCCCTTCCCCCGCCTGTTGGCCCGTGCCATAGCGCTCCACGCCGCTCTCACTCCGGGAGAATCCGCCGCCATCGACCTGAAAAGCCGGGCCGTTCCCGCCATCCCCCACCAGTTTGGATCCCTGGCCAAAGCCCTGCGCGAGTACCGCAAGCAGCAGTTGCAGGTGTGGATCCTCTCTGCTCAGCCCTCCCGCACCGTGGCTCTGCTGCAAGAACACGACTGCCCCGCCCAGTATGTGCCCAACCCCAAAGACTTCCCGGCCATCGAGCGGCAGCTACAGTCTTACACCCCGGTGGCCCTGAAGTACTCCGGCTTGGCCGATCTGGAGGGGTTTCTCCTGCCCACGCTGGGATGGGTGGTGCTCACCGACCGCGAGTTTTTCGGCCAACACAGCCTGGCCACCCCGACCTATGTGCGCAAGCGCCGCCAAGCCAGCTCCCGCCAGGTGGATCCCAACCTGCTCAAGCCGGGGGATTTTGTTGTCCACAAGGCGCATGGCATCGGCCAATTCCTGCGCCTGGAAACCCTCACCATCGGGGGCGAAACCCGCGAGTATCTGGTCATTCAATACAGCGATGGCCTGTTGCGGGTAGCTGCCGACCAGGTCAACTCCCTCTCCCGCTACCGGGCCAGCGGGGATGGGCCTCCTGCCCTGCACAAAATGTCCGGCAGCACTTGGGAAAAGACCAAGCAAAAAGTCAAAAAGAGCCTGCAAAAAGTAGCCTTTGACCTGTTGGAACTCTATGCCAAGCGCGCAGAACAGAGAGGCTATGCCTTCCCGCCCGATTCTCCCTGGCAACAGGAGCTGGAGGACTCTTTCCCCTATCCCCTGACGCCGGATCAACTCCGCGCTGTCCAAGAGATCAAGCGGGATATGGAATCCCCTCGCCCCATGGATCGGCTGCTGTGTGGAGATGTGGGTTTTGGCAAAACGGAAGTGGCCATCCGCGCCATTTTCAAGGCCGTAACCGCCGGCAAGCAAGTGGCTCTTTTGGCGCCGACCACCATTCTCACCCAGCAGCATTATCACACCTTAAAAGAGCGCTTCGCTCCCTATCCCATTCAAGTGGGGCTGCTCAACCGCTTCCGCACCTCGGAGGAGAAAAAAGAAATCCTATCCCGTCTCAAAAGCGGCGAACTGGATGTTGTGGTGGGCACCCACCAGCTTTTGGGCAAGGATGTACAATTTCGCGATTTGGGCCTTTTGGTGATTGACGAAGAGCAGCGATTTGGCGTCAACCAAAAAGAGAAGATTAAGCTGCTGAAAACCCAGGTGGATGTACTCACCCTCACCGCCACCCCTATTCCCCGCACTCTGTATATGGCCTTGTCGGGGCTGCGGGAAATGAGCCTGATCCAAACTCCCCCGCCTTCCCGTCGGCCCATTAAAACTCACCTTTCGCCCTACAATCCTGAGGTTGTCCGCACAGCCATCCGCCAGGAATTGGATCGGGGTGGGCAAGTGTTTTATGTGGTCAACCGCATCGAAGGGATCGAAGAAGCCAGCGCCAAATTGCGGGAATGGGTGCCCGGCGCCCGCATTGCCATTGCCCACGGGCAAATGCCGGAAGGGGAGCTAGAGGCAACGATGCTGGCTTTTAACAATGGGGAAATCGATATCCTGGTCTGCACGACGATTATCGAATCCGGTTTGGATATTCCCCGCGTCAACACCATTTTGATTGAAAATGCTCAGGAGTTTGGATTGGCTCAGCTATACCAGCTGCGGGGGCGGGTGGGCCGGGCCGGGATCCAAGCGCATGCTTGGCTGTTCTATCGAGAAGACGGGATCCTCAGCGAGGACGCCCGCAAACGTCTCCAGGCCATTCAGGAATTTACCCAACTGGGATCCGGCTATCAGTTGGCGATGCGGGATATGGAAATTCGCGGCATTGGCAACCTGTTGGGAACGCAGCAATCGGGGCAAGTCAATGCAGTGGGCTTCGATCTTTACCTGGAGATGCTGCAAGAGGCTATTCGAGAAATTCGCGGCCAGGAGATCCCGCAGGTGGAGGACACGCAAATCGACCTGAATGTTACCGCTATGATCCCGCAAAGCTATATTCCCGACGAAGATCAAAAGATGCAGGCTTATCGACAACTGGCCGCTGCTGGCTCTCGGGTCGAGCTGTTGCAAATTGCCCAAGAATGGCAAGACCGCTTTGGCCCCCTGCCCAAGCCCACTCAGGAGCTGCTGCGGGTAATGGAGCTGAAGGTGCTGGCCCGAGCCCTGGGCTTTTCCCGCATCAAACCGGCCAAAGAGCATGTGCTTTTGGAAACCCCCATGGAGGAGCCCGCTTGGAATCGCCTGAAAGAGGCCCTGCCCACTCACCTGCAGCCTCGCTTTGTTTACCAACCGGGCAAGGTGACGGTGCGGGGTCTGGGGATGGTACCGGCAGCGCAGCAACTGGAGAGCCTTTTGCAGTGGCTAGACAAAATGAGTTTGGCCCTGACAACCTCCTGAATCCTGCTGGATCCCTCTCGGGGTGGGTTCATGCTCTGATGTGAGAAAGTGGGATGGGTGGGCGGCCTTCCTCTGTTTGAACTTTTGCCCTCCTTTTTGCATCGTGTTCGCGTCATGTAAAGTTCTAGAAGCCCACCACCTGCAGAAGACCTACCGGCATGGGAGCAAGGAGGTGCGGGCGGTGGTGGATGTCTCCCTGACGCTGGCAGCAGGGGAGATCCTGGCTTTTCTGGGGCCCAACGGGGCCGGCAAGACCACCACCATCAAGCTCATTGCCGGGCTGATCCAACCGGACGCGGGCACAGTGCGCATTCTTGGACGGGATCCCCATACCGATCCGGGGGCCCTGGCCCAGGTGGGGGCAGTGCTGGAAGGCAATCGCAACCTCTACTGGCGGATGACCCCCCTACAGAACCTGGAGTACTTCGGTGTGCTGCGGGGGCTATCCCCCAGAACCGCTCGGCAACGGGGGTTAGAGCTGCTGGAGACCTTTGGCCTGCAGGAGAAACAAGATGTGGCCGTGCAAACCCTTTCGCGGGGCATGCAGCAGAAGGTGGCCATTGCCGTCGCCCTCCTGCATCAACCGGCCCTGTTGCTGCTGGATGAGCCCACCCTGGGGTTGGATGTGGAATCGGCGCAAGCGGTGAAATCCCTGATCCGCCAAATTGCCGCTTCGGGTCGAGCCATCTTGCTCACCACCCATCAACTGGATATTGCGGAAGCGCTCTCGGATCAGGTAGCCGTTATTCGACAAGGGGTGATCATCGCCCAAGCCCCCACGGGAGAGTTGATCCGGCACTTTGCCGGCGCCGTCGGTACTTACCGGATCGAGCTGGAACAGGGGCTGGATCCCTGGAGGTTTGAACAACTGGCCCGCCAAGGGGTGGAGATTCTCGGATCCCATCGGGTGCGGTTCAGCGGCCCGCCAGAGATGCTCTATCAGGTGCTGGAGATCTTGAAGCCTTTGCCCTTGCTCAGCCTCAAACGAGAGGAAGCCGATCTCACCCATATTTTCCTCGAGTTGTTGAAAAGGGGAGAGGGGCAAGGATGATGCCGGTGATACACCTGTTTTGGGCTGAACTGAAGCGGGCCTGGATCCAGTACATTCGCTATCCGGCGGAGGCCCTGGGCGGGATCCTGATCACCACGTTCTTCTTCTATGCCCTCTTTGCCGGCGCCCAATATGTGGCAGGGCCTGCCTCCCAATTTGGCGAACGGTTGGATGCGGTGGTGATCGGCTATGTGCTCTGGACGCTGGTCATTTTTGTGGTCAACGACATCGCCCTCAACCTGCAGGTGGAAGCCCAGACAGGCACCTTGGAGCAGGTGTTGCTCTCGCCATTTTCGGCAGCCACTCTCTTCTTGGCACGGGCTTGTGCCAGCTTGGTGTTGCGCTTTTCCATTGTCGTCGTCATTCTGGGCGTCATCTTATTGCTGACGGGCAGCCGGTTGCGGTTTCCCCCTGCTCTGGTGTTGCCTTTGGTGAGCGTGGTGCTGGGGGCCTACGGCTTCTCGTTTTTGCTGGGATCCGCCGCTCTAATTTGGAAGCGAATTCAGCAGCTTTTAATTATCAGCCAATTCGGCTTGCTTTTTCTGTTGGCTGCTCCCACGGAAGAATGGCCGGGATCCCTGAGGTGGCTAGGGCAAAGTCTGCCCATGACGGCGGGGGCTGGGCTGCTGCGAGACGTGATGGTGCGGGAGGCGGGCTTGGATCCCGTGCGCTTGGCCATGGCTCTAGCCAGCGGCATTTTCTACTTCGGCCTGGGTCTGCTGGCCTTTCGCTGGGCAATGCGGCTAGCCAAACGTCAAGGGATCCTGGGATCCCAGTAGAGGTTTGCAGGAGGGCATCTAGAGCGAACGTTGGTCGGGGGAGCGGTGCAGCAGGTGAGGGAAGTGGTATTCTACCGCTCCAGTGACCGGGTTGTTTTCGGGGAAAGCCATGCTCCGCCGGCTCAGCTCTTGCAGCGCCTTTTCAATTTCGTCAAAGTCGGCAGGTAAGTCGATAGCTATCTCCGCAAGGGTGAGGATCCCTTGCCGCTGTTGGGCTAGCCGCAGGATCTCCCGCATCAGAGCTTGACCTTTGAGGGGCTGAGGAGGTGCTGAGGTGGTTTTTGAGGAAGCTGGGGATGGGGAGGGTCGGGATCCCTGCAGGACGGCCAGCTTGAAGTTGTAGTTCTCCACCATGCCTGGGATCAAAAACAGGTCAATTAACTGGCCAAAGCCCAGCAGGCCAAAGGTGAACAGCCAGAGGATGCCTGTTCCAGTCTTGCCCAGGTAGAAGCGATGGACGCCACAGATCCCGAAGATGCCCAACGCCCAGAGGATATAGGCAGTACCGACAGACTTGGGTTCAGCGGGGGGCAGCAGGTAGCGAGAACTCATGGGGATTTGACGAGATAACTCCGAGCGGGTACTTCCAGTTTGTCATCTTCTGGCCTGGACGGGCAGAAGAGAACCGGCGTGATCTCTGCAAGCAAGCTGGGATCCCTTCTACGCTCTTGTCTGAGGGAGGGCAGCCTCAACGGGAAAACAACCGGAATAATGAGATCCAAGTCCCCCAGGCTCAAAGAACTCCGTCTCCCGCTCACGCAAGCAGTGGACATGCCTATAGAAGGCAAGGGAAAGTCGATGTTTGAGCCAATTTTAATCGGGTTGAGCGCTGTGCTCTGGGGCCTCCTCTGGGGCTACGCTACACTGCTGGTTGTGCTGGTGAACTTTAAGGAGCAAGGATCGGTTTACGCCTACCCTATGCAGGCGGTGCTGGATCGCTTTGTCGAATCCTTGGGGCTGGGCTGGCTTAAGGATCTGCATGCCCTGCAACTGAGGCCGCTGCGCCGGATCAGCTATGCTCTGTTTGGTGCCGTCACCCTAGGGGTGGCTTTCATGCTCTGGGTGTTGGGGTGAGGCGATGACCAGATCGACAGGCGCATTCCCGCAGCAACTGCAAATGCGTTAACCCAACCCGAGTTCTCGACAGGCTCATAATGACCGCTGCCCAACTGGTTGCTATTCTCTCCACTGCCATTGCCACCGCCACACCGGTGGTCTTCGCCTGTGTGGGGGAAACCATTACCGAGCGGGCAGGGGTGATCAACCTCTCCGCAGAGGGGACGATCATGCTGGCGGCCATGGTTGGGTTCGCCGTGGCCAAGCTGACGGGAAGCTTGGTATTGGGCTTTTTGGCTGCCGCCGCGGTGGGAGCGCTGTTTGCTGGGATCGTGGCCTTTGGCTCGCTGACCCTGAAGGGATCCCAAATTGCCATTGGTTTCGTCTTGACCCTATTGGGGGCGGATTTGTCTTCCTTTTTGGGCAATCCGTTCGTGCGGATCCCAGGGCCAACGGTGCCCAGCCTGCCCATCCCCTTCCTGAGAGAGGTGCCGCTGCTGGGGCCGCTCCTGTTCCGAGGGGATCTGTTGCTGTACGCCAGCTACGCGCTCATCGGGGGAACTTGGTTCTTTTTGTATCGCACTCAGCCTGGCCTGATGTTGCGGGCTATGGGAGAACAGCCGGCGGCGGCTTTTGCCCGCGGCACCAATGTCATTTTCTGGCGCTATGTTTACACCCTTGTGGGGGGATCCCTATTGGGCTTGGCGGGGGCTGCCTTTTCTCTGGATTTCAAGGCCGGCTGGAGCCACCGACATACAGCAGGATATGGCTGGATTGCTTTGGCCATCGTCATCTTCGGTGGCTGGAACCCCTTGCGGGTAGCTCTGGGGGCCTACCTGTTCGGCATTTTGCAGTCCTTCGCTGGGGTTGCCCAGACCACCATCCGCGCCGTGCCCACCCAAGTTTTTACGGTGGCTCCCTTTGTGTTGATGATTTTGGTGTTGGTGCTCACCTCTGGGGAATGGTGGGAGTACGGCTTGCGCGGGATCCCACCTCGGCTGCGGCGCTGGATCCAGCAGGCGGTGAAGGCCACGCCGCCGGCAGCTCTGGGGCAGCCGTTTGAACCGGGCTAGAGGTTGCTTCCGGCACTGCGGCTTGGGGGTCGCTGATCAGCCGGATCGGAGAGGGGAATGTAAACTACCCGACTCCGACCGCTAAAGCGGTACGGAGCAGGCTTTCAGTAGCCCTGAGCCTGCTCTGCCCTACCAGAGAACAAAACAGGCCCGAACCTCTAGGCTGGTT
>NZ_JANSIL010000061.1:0-5072 GCF_047462015.1 Synechococcus sp. R5-13
GATGTCGGTGTCGGCAACTAGCTTCACATCCAGAGGGGTGGTGCTCTGGCGGAGATGCTGCACAACCTCCAGAAACTTGACCTGGGAGAACTCCCCCACAGTGCCGGTGATGGGATCCGAGAGGAGCCCCTCCTCCTGCGAGCGCTGATTGGCCTGGTTCAGCAGCCCCAGCAGTTGCTGTTGGATCTGATTTTCGCTCAAACCCGGTTGAATCACCCCGTGGGCCAGCACGGATCCCTTGGCGAAAATCCGCTGGTTGGGGTAAATCTGCACGAGCACAGGCACAGGCTCCCCCTTGAGCCGGTTGGTAACAGAGAGAATGCGCACCGCCCAGCTACCGGGCTCTTGCAACTTCTCCAAGGCTTGATCGGCATCCTCGCGGCGGATCAAGATCGCGTTTTCCAGAGGGGGCATGGGCTGGGATCCAAGGGCAAGGGCTCGCTGTTCCGCCTGGGCCAAAAGGTGCTCAAACTGCCGCCGGATCGCCTCTGGTTTTGCCCCTCTTGGAGCCTCCACAACTCCTGTTGCCAAAACTTCCCCCGCCAAGATGGCCAGTTCCCCCCGCCGCAGCCGCACCGCCAATTGGTTGAGCTGCTCGATCTCCTGCTCAAGCTGGTTTTTCTGGTTCTCCAGTTGGGTTAAGGCCGCCTGCACCACATCCAGGGAGCGCTCCAGCTGATCCCGATCCAGTTGCAGGGCTTGTTTTTGCGACTCCAGGGTGGCGATCACCTGGCGGGCCGACTCCACCTCTGCCTTCACTGCCTCCAACTCGGCCTGGGCTCGATCCAAACTGGGCTGCACCTTGGCCAGTTGCTCGTTGGCTGCCGCCAGCTTGGCCTCCGCCTCCTGCCGCTCCTGCAGCGCCACTGCCAGCTGATCGCGCACTTCGCTCAGGCGGGTTTGGGCTGCCGACTGCTGGGTGCGAAATTGGTCGAGATCCATCTTGAGGTGATCCCGCTCAACCCTGAGAGCGGCATTTTCCGCTTCCAAGAGGGCTTTTTGGCGGTTGAGGGCCCGCAGCTCTTGCTCCGCCTGGGCAATTTGGTTGGTGTAGCTGAACAGGGCCTCCGACAGAGAGCGGTTGAGGAGCAGCAGTGTGCCCAAAGTCAGGGCGGAGATGCTCACGCCGGTCACCACGGCCACCAGAATGGCGGTATGGCGGGGGCGCAGGTTAAACCAGGTAAGGCGCTTTTTGCCAATGCGGTAGCCCACCCGATCCCCAACAACGGCAATCAGGCCACTGACAACCAACATGTAGAGGATCAGCAGTACGCCTTGCATATTCGCGGATCCCTGCCATGGAAATCTTAGCAAGGTTGCCCTGAGGATTTTGCAAGTTGCTGGGAGATAGATTTCAGCGCTGTTTTGTAGGGATTTTTGGGGGTTCTAATCCGCGTAGAGGAGCCGCTCCACCGCCGCCACAATATCTGCAGGTTGCACGATGGTGGCCGCCTCCAGCGTGCCGTTGTAGGGGGTGGGAATGTCCTGCGAAGCCAAACGCATCACCGGCGCATCCAGCTCATCGAACAGTTCTTCCATGATGCGAGCTGTCAGTTCCGCCCCAATGCCACCCGATTTCATGTCTTCCTCAACAATGATCACCCGATGGGTTTTGCGCACCGAAGCGGCAATGGTTCCCATATCTAAAGGTTTCAGCGAGATTAAATCGATCACCTCAGGGTCGATCTCCTGCTGCACCAAAGTGTCCACGGCCTTGAGCACGTGGTAGCGCATGCGGGAGTAGGTGAGCAGGGTAACATCGGAGCCGGATCGGACGATTTCGGCTTTGTCCAGAGGCAAAAGGTATTCCTCTTCTGGCAGATCTTCTTTCAAGTTGTACAGGAGCACATGCTCGAAAAAGAGAACGGGGTTGTCGTCGCGGATGGCGGACTTGAGCAAGCCCTTGGCATTATAGGGAGTTGAACAGGCCACGATCTTAAGCCCGGGCACCGCTTGGAAGTAGGCCTCTAGCCGCTGCGAGTGTTCTGCTCCCAACTGACGACCCACCCCGCCCGGCCCGCGGATGACCATCGGGATCTTGAAATTGCCCCCGGAAGTGTAGCGCAGCATACCGGCATTGTTGGCAATTTGGTTGAAGGCCAGCAGCAGAAAGCCCATGTTCATCCCTTCCACCACCGGGCGCAAGCCGGTCATGGCTGCCCCGATGGCCAGGCCGGTGAAGCTGTTCTCGCAGATGGGGGTATCCAGCAGGCGCATCTCCCCATACTTGCGATACAGGTCTTTGGTGACTTTGTAGGAGCCACCGTAATGGCCGACATCTTCTCCCAAAACAAACACGTTGGGATCCCGGGCCATTTCTTCGTCGAGGGCAGCACGCAAGGCGTTGTAAAGGAATGTCTCGGCCATATGAGGTCAAATATCGCTAAACCCTCATTAAACCATTTTGCCGGCATGGATCCCCTTGCAGATGACTGGATAGGCTGAGCTCAGCATTCTGGCTCAGAGGGATGGCGACCTTACCCCACAGCTTTTGTCGGCACTCTGCTTCCCCTGCAAAATGGAGATCATCTGTCTTCTCAAGATCTGTCTTCTCAAGATAAAGACACCATGAGCCTTGCACTGCCCAAACTGGCCCTGACCTTGGGGGATCCCACGGGAATTGGGCCGGAAATTGTGCTCAAGGTGCTGGCGGATCCTGAGGTGCAGTCTTGCGCCCACATCACGGTTGTAGGGGATCGGCAGGTTCTAGAAGCCACCTATCGCCTGCTGAGAGATCGGTCGCCGGCTCCGTTGGCCCATCCGGCAGGGATCCCGATGCTGGAATGCAACACGGGCTTTTGGTTGCAGCCTGGCCGTGTCGGTCAAGGGGATGCCGACAGTGGTGCGGTTAGTTTTGCTTACCTGAGAACGGCGGTCGAACGGACGTTGCAGGGGGAGTTTCAGGGGATCGTGACAGCACCCATCGCCAAATATCTCTGGCATCAAGCTGGCTACCGGTTCCCTGGCCAAACGGAAGTTTTGGCCCAACTGAGTGGGTCTGAACGCTACGGGATGCTGTTTGTCGCCCGTTCCCCCCACAGTGGCTGGCAGATGCGGGTTTTGCTGGCCACCACCCATATTCCCCTCGGCCAAGTGCCCACCGTGCTGACTCCAGAGCGGGTGCGGACAAAGCTGAATGTGCTGGTGGGATCCCTGCGCCACACCTTTGGGATCCGGGATCCTGTGATTGCAGTAGCCGGCCTGAATCCCCATGCCGGCGAACAGGGGCAACTGGGATCGGAGGAAAAAGAATGGCTGACCGAGCTGCTGCGCACCTATGCCCACGCCCAAATTTGGGGGCCGCTTCCCCCCGACACCATGTGGCTGGCTCCCGCGCAAGCCTGGCATGGCCAGGGATCCCCAACTGTGGCAGATGCCTACTTGGCTCTCTATCATGATCAAGGTTTGATCCCGGTGAAGATGCTGGCTTTTGACCGGGCAGTCAACCTGACAATTGGGTTGCCTTTTGTTCGCACCTCTCCCGATCATGGCACCGCCTTCGACATTGCCGGCCAAGGGGTGGCCCGATGCGAGAGCTTCAAGCAGGCGATCCTGCTGGCGGCAGAACTGCTGGGCAAAAACCCCTCCTGAGGGAAACCATGCCTGTGCCCGGCCATCTGAAGCTGTCTCCCGCCTCTGGGGGGTGATTTGATGGGAGTTGCTGGCATCACCTCAGCCGCAATGCTCTACCGTCGCTTTGGGCGCACCCAACAGCTGGTCTCGGTTTTTTCTCTGGGCAGCATGCGCTTGGTCAATGTGCCCAGGGATCAAGCTCAGGCAACCGTTGAGGCAGCCCTAGCCGCAGGGATCAACCACATCGAAACGGCTCAGGCTTATGGCCATGCCGAGGTGCTCTTGGGCGAGATTTTGCAAACCCTGCCCTTTTCACGCCATCAGTTGATTCTGACCAGCAAACTCACTCCCACAGATGGGTTGCGAGAGCGGCTTCAGGGATCCCTGCGCCGTCTGCGGGTGGATTACCTGGATCAATTTGCCTTTCATGGCATCAACTTGCCGGAACATCTGGAGTGGGTGCTGCAGAAAGGGTTGCCGATTCTCAAGCAGATGCAGCAAGAAGGCTGGGTGCGCTACATTGGTTTTTCCACCCATGGATCCCTGGAGTTAATTTTGCAGGCCATCCAGACAGGATGCTTTGACTTTGTTAATTTGCACTATCACTTTTTCCAACAGCGCAATGCACCGGCCCTAAAAGCAGCTGCCCAGCAGGATATGGGCGTGTTCATTATTTCTCCCGCCGATAAGGGGGGAATGCTCTATCGCCCGCCCCAACACCTGCAGGAGTGCTGTGCCCCTTTCAGCCCCTTGGAATTTGCCTATCGTTTTTTGCTGGCGGATCCCCGTGTTCACACCCTCAGCCTAGGCATCACCCATCCTGAGGAGTTGCAGGTGGCCTTGTCGGCCTTACGGGATCCCGACCGGTGGTGGGTAAATGGCCCTCAGGTGCAAGAACGGTTGCGCCAAACCGAGCAGGAACGCTTGGGATCCAGCCGCTGCGCCCAGTGCTACGCCTGCCTGCCCTGCCCAGAAGGGATCCACATTCCCGAAGTGCTGCGGTTGCGCAACTTGGCCATTGCCCACGAAATGACGGAGTTTGCCCAGTACCGCTACAACATGTTCGGCCAAGCTGGGCATTGGTTTCCGGGGTCACCTGCCGACCGCTGTACCGAATGCGGTGACTGCTTGCCCCGCTGCCCAGAGCATCTGCGGATCCCGGAGTTGCTGTCCGAAGCCCACCAGTTGCTGCATCGGTCTCCGATCCGGCGGCTCTGGGAATAACCATTCCACCTATCCTATTTGGCTGAGCTTAACTCCACTTATAATCGGATGGAGTTTATCGATTGCATCACAAGGCGAGGCATCGGAGTGAATAGTCAGAGCCAAGACCGCTTAGACCGGGTGGAACAACTGCTGGCTTGGACGGCTGAACAGACTGCTGCCAACAGCCGAGAAATCCGGGAGCTCTGCCAATCCATCCAGGAGCTGCGTCAGTCCATCCAAGAAAGCCGCGCCCAGTCTGCCGAGGAGAACGCCGCCCGTCTGCGGGAAATCGA
>NZ_JANSIL010000062.1:0-7251 GCF_047462015.1 Synechococcus sp. R5-13
CAGAAAGATCAACTGGTAGTAATCCGTACTGAACATATTATACATTATTTTCAGTATAGTTGAGCTTATTGTTGACTAGAGTCATGCTCCACGGCCAAATTAGACTCCCTGCTCGCCGTGATGCTTCATCTCTTTCAAGTTGCCCTTAGAGGGTCAATTCGCTCTCAATTTGACTGAGTTTGATGCGGGCAAGAGCTAAGTTCCCTTTTTCTCGGTCTAAGGCTAGGTAGAAAAATAGGCCGTTTATGGTTTTAAGCATACGCATTAGATGGTACTGAGTTTCCAGGATGATTAAAATCTCTTCAATTCTGTCGGTGAACTTAAGTGACTCCGCGACTCGCATCTTAGCGCGAATCACTTCTGTGTTTCCGGCGATTGCCAGCTCCAAGTTAGCTTCAGGAAAAGCGGGGCTGTTGGTGCCCTTATATCCCAAGCACATCCCAGTTTTCCAATCCCCCAGCGCTACCCCCAGTGCTCCATCGATGCTCAGAGCTTTTACCAAACTGTCTTGGAGTTTTTGCATGACTGAGAATATTCCCCCTTTACAAAGCTCGTCGCTCTATAGTAAGTCTTCCGTTGAGAAATTTCAACTCGAAGCTTGCTTAATTTGCAGGAGCTAGAGTAGCTGACGCAGGCGTGGTGAAAATGTAGCGAACTGAACCAACGGGAAGCTGGTTTGGGGATCGGATCCCTGTAGCTTCCGGTGGAGAGGCTTGGAAGTTATGCTGGGGTTACCTCTTTTACCTTGAGACTATCGACCTCCGAGATCGGTGGATCGGGATCCCTTTCTCTCCGCTTAGTTTGACCTATGCCTAAGGCCCCCCTCCCTCCCAACGAAGAGCAGCGGCTGGCTGCCCTGCGGCAGTATCAGATTTTGGACACCGCTCCTGAGAACAGCTTTGACGAACTCGTGCGGCTGGCTGCCCACATCTGCGGCACGCCCATTGCTCTGGTCAGCCTTATCGACGAACACCGCCAGTGGTTTAAAGCCAAATTCGGCGTCGATGTGCAGGAGACCCCACGGGATGTGGCCTTCTGCGCCCACGCCATCTTGTCGCCTAAAGAGCCGCTGGTGGTGCCCGATGCCACTCAGGATCCCCGCTTTGCCGATAACCCGTTTGTCGCTCAAGAGCCCCACATTCGCTTTTACGCTGGCATTCCCTTGGTAACTCCAGAAGGGCAAGCCTTAGGCACGCTTTGCGTTGTCGATTATCAGCCTCGGCACCTGACCCCAGAACAACTGGAGCAATTACAAGCCCTGGCCCATCAGGTGGTGGCCCAACTGGAGCTGCGCCGTACTTTGAGGGAACTGGCTCAGACGCCTCTGCTGCCTAAGTCGGGGGATACTAAACCTGCCCGCAAAAACCGCTTTCTCCTCAAAGTTACCGCCGGTTTTGGCCTGGCTGCCTTGCTTTTGGGCGGGATCACCTACTCAGCTCAGCGGAATGCCTCTCAACTGCCGCAGCTTACAGAACGAGTGGCCCACACTCTAAAAGTGATCCAAAACTTGGAAGGATTGCTGGCGGAAACCCGCGCCGCCGAAGCCGGTAAACGTGGCTATCTTCTGACCAATAATCCTCGCTATCTCAGTGAGTACCAAGCCAGCCTTGAAGCCACCTCCACCCATCTGCGCTTGTTGAAAGAGCTCACTGCTGACAACCCCCTGCAGCAAGAGCGCCTGAAGCGCCTAGAGCTGCTGCTGGAGCAAGAGGGGCTACCTGCCGTTCAGGAAGCTCTAGAAAGCAGCGAAGGGCCAAGGTTAATGGAGCAAATTGTCGAGTTGATTCGGGTGCTGCAGCAGGAGGAGAATCGCCTTCTGGAGCAACGCAATCAGGAACTGCAGTTAACCTGGGTTAGAACCAATCTCATTGCTTTTGGCGGGCTCATTTTTACTTACCTGGTTTTGGCCTCGGTTTACTTCCTCATCCGCCGGGAGACTGCCGAGCGAGAAGAGGCAGAACGATCCCTCAAGCAAGAGCGAGATTTTACCAACGCAGTTATTGATACAGCAGGGGCGCTGGTGGTGGTCATGGATCCAGAAGGGCGTATCCTGCGCTTCAACCGCGCTGCTGAGCAGCTTTCTGGCTACTCGCTGGCAGAGGTCAAGGGCCGGCTGCTATGGGACTTAGGTTTGATCCCACCGGAAGATGTGCCTGGTGTGAAGCAAGCTTTTGAACAGCTCAAGGGCAATCATTCCCTCTTTTTGAATCGCCATGAGAATTTTTGGCGCAGCAAGCAGGGGGCACTGCGGCTTATTTCTTGGTCTAACACCGCCCTAATCAACGCTGCCGGCGAGGTGGAGTTTGTCATGGGCACCGGCATCGACATCACCGACCGCAAGCTGGCGGAGCTGGCCTTGAAAGAAAGCGAAGAGCGCTACCGGGATCTCTTTGAAAATGCCAGCGACCTCATCCAGAGCGTGGATGCTGAAGGGCACTTTTTATATGTCAACCGCGCTTGGAAAGAGACCTTGGGCTATGACGAAGCTCAGGTCTATCAGATGACCCTCTTCGACATTCTCCATCCCGACTGCCGAGAGCACTGCCAGGCTCTTTTCCAGAAGCTTCTAGCAGGGGAGAAAGTAGAGAGAGTAGAGACAGCTTTCCTCACGGCCAGCGGTGAAACCGTTTGGGTGGAGGGCAATGTCAACTGCCGCTTTGAAGATGGAGTGATGGTGGCTACGCGGGGCATCTTCCGCAACATTACCGAGCAGAAGAAAGCGGCAGAAGAATTGGAGCGGCAAAACCGCCGGGCTCAGTTGCTGGCGAATCTCAGCCTCAAGATCCGCGAGTCACTGGATATTGCCGAGATTTTAGAAACTGCAGTGGCAGAGATCCAGGCTCTGCTCAAAGCCGACCGGGTTTTGGTCTATCGCTTCCAGCCGGATGGCTCCGGGATCATCTCCAACGAGAAAACTCAGCCGGGGATCCCCTCGCTGGCAGGAGAGGTGATTGAGGATCCTTGCTTTCAGGAGAAATACGCCGAGCTCTACAGCCAGGGCCGTATCCAGGCCGTCAGCGATATTTATGCCGAAAATCTGGAGCCCTGCTACGTGGAGCTGCTGGAAAAGATGCAGGTCAGGGCCAACTTGGTGGTGCCGCTGTTTTTGGAGCAGCAGTTGTGGGGGTTGTTGCTGGCCCACCAGTGCTCCGGGCCCCGTCAGTGGCAACCCTTTGAGATGGAGCTGCTGTCGCAGTTGGCCAACCAAATTGGCATTGCCCTCACCCAGGCAGCCCTTTTGGAACGGGAGAGAAAGCGCAGCCTGGAGCTGGAGCAGGCCCGCAAAGCAGCTGAGCAGGCTGCCCAGGCCAAGAGCAGCTTCTTGGCCACCATGAGCCACGAGATCCGCACCCCCATGAACGCGGTGTTGGGGATGACGGGCCTGCTGCTGGAGACCCCCCTCAATGCAGAACAGCGGGACTTTGTAGAGACCATCCGCGTCAGCGGCGATGCGCTGCTCACCCTCATCAACGACATCCTGGACTTCTCCAAATTGGAGGCCGGGGAAATGGAGCTGGAGATCCTGGATTTCGATCTCCGCTCGTGTCTGGAAGAGGTGGCGGATCTGTTTGCCCCCACTGCCCACGCCAAGGGATTGGAGCTGGCGGTGCTCATGCCACCGGAAGTGCCGCGCTACCTGCGGGGAGATGCCTCGCGACTACGGCAAATCCTCAACAATTTGGTAAGCAACGCCATTAAGTTCACCCACCGAGGAGAGGTGGTGATCCAAGCAGAGGTGCTGCAAGAAACCGCTACCCATGTCCACCTCAGGCTCTCGGTGAGAGATACCGGGATCGGGATCCCGGCGGCGGCGCAGAGCAAGCTGTTTCAACCGTTTAGCCAGGTGGATGCCTCTACTACCCGCAAATACGGAGGTACGGGACTGGGCTTGGCCATCTGCAAACAACTGACAGAACTGATGGAGGGAACCATCTCGGTGCAAAGCCAGGAGGGGCAGGGCAGCACCTTCAGCGTTGAGCTGACCCTGGAGCGGCAGCCCTATGCCCAGCAGCTTTCCCAGCCTTCTGCTCGTGTCCCGGTGGATTTGCAGGGCAAGCGGCTGTTGGTGGTGGACGACAATGCCACCAATCGCAAGATCCTGCGCTGCCAGGCCACGGCTTGGGGAATGGTGGTGGAAGAGGCCGAAAATGCCTATCAGGCTATGGACAAACTGCGCCAAGCCGTTCGGGAAGGCAGACCCTTCCCCCTGGTCGTTTTGGATATGCAAATGCCAGAGGTGGATGGGGAGACCTTGGGCCGCTGGATCAAGGCAGATCCGCAACTGGCCGAGACGCAACTGGTGATGATGACCTCCCTGGGACTGGGGGAGCACTCCCGCCGCGCTGCCGAAATCGGCTTTGCCGCCTACTTGGTTAAGCCGGTAAAACAAAGCCGTCTGCAGGAAGCGCTGGTCATGGCCCTGGGGAAATCTTCTGGTTTATCCACTTCGCTCTTGGGAATGAGTCCCGTCCTCCCTCAGACGACGCCTATGGCCGACCGACCCCAGCAGTCCCTGCGCATTTTGCTGGCAGAGGATAACCCCGTCAACCAAAAGGTGGCTTTGCGCCAGCTCGAGAGTTTGGGCTACAAGGCCGATGTGGTGGCCAATGGTCAGGAGGTATTGGATCTCCTGCAGCAGGTCAGATATGACCTTATTCTCATGGATTGCCAAATGCCGGTGATGGACGGCTACGAGGCCACCCGCCGCCTACGCCAACAGGAACGGAGATCCGGCCACCGCACAGTGGTGATTGCCATCACGGCCAACGCCATGCAGGAGGATAGGGAGCGCTGCCTGCAGGCAGGTATGGACGACTATCTCAGCAAGCCGGTGCTGAAGGAAGATTTGGAAAGGGTGCTCAACCACTGGAGCCAGGTGATTGCCCAGTCTGCAGCAGGATCCTCCAATGGATCCGCTTCTAAAGCAGCCTCTCCAGCTTCCCCCGCCGAGAGCCGGGATCCCTCTTCTCCCACCTTGCCCTATCCCATCGACTCTGCCTACCTGGATCAGGTTTCCGGCGGGGATCGGGGGTTTCAGCGGGAGCTGCTGCAGGTGTTCATCCAAGATTGTGAAGACCAGCTGCCGCAACTGCGCCAAGCCATTGCCGGTTACGACGCAGAAAGAATGCGGCGGGTCGCCCACCGCCTCAAAGGAGCCAGCTCCAATGTGGGAGCTAATGCTTTTTGCCAAGTGGTTCGCGAGCTGGAGCACTTGGGGGTAGCGCTGGCCCAGCAGGGATCCCAAGGTGGTCATGACCTAGAATGGGCACGCGCTCTCCAGGCCCCAGAAGACCTAGAACGCATCTTGGCCGATATCCGCCAGTACTTGCAGGATTTGGAAGAGTAGATTCCTAGGGATCCCAAGCCTTCTGCGCTGCTAGCTTTCACTCCCCGCCCCTCTCCCAGTGGAAGAGGAGAGTCAGCGGCAGAAGCAAGGCAGTGGAAGCTGGACTTAACAGCCTGCATTTCGCTTCCACTTCCATTTGGATTCATTCAGACCTAAATCCAGAATCGAGGGCAATGCGAAAGCCTGGCTGCTTTGCAGAGGGTGGAAACCACAGCCAGGCAAGCAAGGATCTACAGCAGTGTCGTAGGCCCACCGGGATTACATCAGGCCAATTTGAGAGAGGATCCCTTGGCCGGTCAGCAACTCGGTCGCAACGCCAATCACAAAGCCCAGCATTGCCAAACGGCCATTCCACTTTTCGGCGAAGGTAGTGAAGCCGAACTTAGCTTCTTGGTTCTCCATGGTTTTAGCTCCATCAACGGGTGACATCTTTAATGTGGCTCAGATATTAAAAATTGTCAAGTTTTGTGTCGAGAGCTAACAAGGGATCCCTAGCTGCTTTTCACGGTTGTCCAGAGGGCGTCGATGAGGCGCAGCTCTTCCCCTGACAGCACTTTAAGGTAGGTGAGTTTGGCCAGGGCCTCTTCGTCAGGGTAGATGGCCGGGTTTTGCCGATCTTCTGGGTTGATCATGGGCAGAGCTGCAGCGTTGGGGGTGGCGAAGCGGTTGTGGTTGCTCAGTTGAGCGCCGACTTCAGCATCCAGGATGAAATTGATGAAGCGATTGGCCAGCTCGGGGTTGGGGGCCTGGGCGGGAATGGCCATTACATCCAGCCAAATGTGGGCACCCTCGCGGGGGACAAAATAGCCGATGTTGGGGTTTTCTTCGGCAGCTTGCAGGGCATCGCCGCTGTAGACGATGGCTACATTGGCCGTTCCTGAAACCAGTTGGTTTTTGCCCCCCACGCCCCCAATTAGGCCGGCACTGCGGCGCTTGGTGTCGATCAAAAGCTGCTGGATCTGCTGCAGTTCGGAGCGAACGGTGGTGTTCATATCGAAGCCCAGGTAAACGGCAGCGGCACCGATCATGGATCGCATCTCATCGATCATCACAAAGGGGCCATACTGCTGCTGCGGGTCGAAAATCAGTCCCCAAGAGCGTTCAAAGTTTTCGGGCAGGCGGTCTTTGCGGTAGCCAATGCCGGTGGTGCCCCACTGATAGGCGGCGGTGTAGGTGTTTTCTGGATCAAAGGGCAGGCCGACAAATTTTTCGCCCAGGTTGCTTAGGTTGGGGATCAATTCTTTGTTGAGAGGCTGCAGCAGTCCCAGCTCCAACATGTTGGGCACAATGTAGTCGGTGGGAACAACAATGTCGTACTGGCTGGTGCCACCCCCCCGCAGTTTGGCCACCATGTCTTCGTTGGATTCGTACACGCTGACCAGCACGCGGCTGTTGGTGGCTTTTTCAAAGGCGGTGAGGATGTCGGGATCGATGTATTCTGACCAGATGTAGAGATTGAGGGTCTGCCTCTGGGCAGAGGTAACATGGGGCCAAAACAAAACCAGGACAAGCACACAGCAGAGTAGGGTTGTAGCCGAGGCGATCCACTTTTTCATGAGATTTCTCCAACTGTGAAAAGTTGAAAACATCGTATCTGCTTTCATCCCCCAGCCGGCTACACCCGCGGCTAGGGGGCACGCCTTGGGCAATCGCCAAGCCCCGCAAACTCCGGTTGAGGCTCGGGTACTCACCCTTGTTTCCAAGACAACACCCAAACGGTATCAACGCCTGCGCGAGCGATCCGCCAAAAGCCGCAAAGGCCGATTCTTTCGTCGGATCCCTCGATGCCTTGCGCCACAAGGCTTTCCAGCCCCAAAACCCCCTCGCCGCAGCTCTTTTTGCCGACTTTTTTCCGGATCCCTCGCAAATGGGTCTTGCATTCCTTGCCCTGCTTGGGTTTAATA
>NZ_JANSIL010000063.1:0-39656 GCF_047462015.1 Synechococcus sp. R5-13
AGGCTGAAAGAGCTGGGCTGAGGGCGATTGCAGTGAATCCCAACGGCAGCAGTCAAAACTGCTCTCGGTGTGGTCAAAGAGTACCGAAAGCGATTCAAGACAGGTGGCATTCTTGTTCCCATTGTGGGCTAGAACTAGGACGCGACCACCATGCGGCCATCAACATCAAGTACAGGGCGGTGGGGCATCCCGTTCTTTTCGCGTCAGCGGGACGTAGTCCTCAAGCGCAGGAAACGTCCTTTTCGCGTTAGCGGCGCGGAGCGCTTTGCATCAGCATGAGTGCGGGAGTATGTCACGACGGAAGGTGAGGCAGATGGGGGGCTGGCTCAGGCAAAACTGGCTGTGGCAACTGGGGAGAGCCCTTGTGGCTGTTTGGATCGGCTGGGCGGAGGGGAGCGCTGCCTGGGCGAGGGACATGGCGCCGGCTGCCCCTGGAGTCTCCTCTCCCCCTACTTTGCCCATCCCTTGGGAATGGGTGTACGACTTGCAGGAGCAAGCCCGGCAGCGGCAATGCACATTGGTTGGCCTGTTGCGCAGCGATCCCTTGCCGGCGCCGGATCCCCAGTGGCAGGTGTACACACGGCTAGATTTGGTGGCCACGCCTCAGGCTGGTCGGTTGACCAGTGTGTTGTTTGCCGAGAACACCCGTACTCGGGCCTTGCAGGTTATCTATCAAGCCTCAGGGTCGGTATACGACCCCGTTGAGGCATTGGATTTTGCCATGATCCTGCCTCTAGCCTGGCAGGGGAACACTTTGCTGGCGCGGGAGTACGAAGGCTGGTTCCAGACCGATTTGAGCTGGGATCGGGCGGTGGTCTGGCCTTTGCCCACTGGCTCGACAGGGATCCCACCGGTGCAAATCTGGGATCCGCCGCCGGCGCTGGGGTATGCGCAGCTGCTGGGCTGGGATCCCCAGGCGCGAGAGCGGGTGCTGTTTGCGGTGGCCGATAGCCTTGGAGAGATGCCCCGCTTGGTGAGCGTGGGCCCAGACCGCCAGGTGTTGCTGCGAGCGCCTGCCGTTGCCCTTTCCCCAACTCCCTCTTCTCTACAGGGGTGGCAGGAGATCCGGCCCAAGGGGGGAGAGCCTCTCTGCCACCAAAGCCGTTTTGGGCTGGAGCAGGGAGGGGAAAATGAAAAATTAAACTGAGATGCAGAAGCCTGTGGGAGCGACAACCATGTCCAAACCGGTGGTGCGGCGGGGCTGGCCTCTGGAGGCCTTTGTCGGGGATGTAATCGTCTGTACCCTAGAGGGATCCCATCTGGATCAGGTGACGGAGATCCGGGTCAGCCCGGCGGGCAAAGGGATCCGAGTCAGCTTTGGGGATCCCTTGGGACGCTCTAAGGAACCGGTGCAGGCCAACGCCGAGGCGCTGACGGTTACCTTTGAGATCGATCCCAGCACCTACCCTGGCGAAAAGCGCATTGAGCTGATCTCGCCGGCAGGGCCCAGCGATCCCTTGCCCTTTTTGGTGATGATGTAGAGGCGCGCAGAAAAGAGGAAGTGGGTCATGCCGTTTGTGATTGCCCCGACCGACGTGGGCGTGCTGGTGCTGGGGGCGAGCCTGTTGCTTTTGGCCGGGGGTTGGGCCTGGTGGCTGCGGCGGCAGAAGCGTGCTGCCTCCCCAGAATCGACAACCGTTTCGCCGGCCCCGGCGGTTGACCCATCTGCCCTTTCGGCGGAACAGGCGGCTCAACTACAGCCCTTCGAGCAGGCGGTGGGAGATCAGCCGCAGGATCCCATTGCCTGGTACAACCGCGCCACCACCCTCGACCACCTGGGGCAAGCCCAAGCTGCCCTGGCCAGCTACGACCGCGCCCTGGAGCTGAAGCCGGACTTCCCCGAAGCCTGGAACAACCGTGGTTCTCTGCTGGACGATCTCGGTCGCCATCAAGAAGCTCTGGCCAGCTATGAGCGGGCTCTGCGGCTGAAACCGGATTTTTTTGAGGCCCGCTTTAACCAGGCCAACACGCTGCGGCAATTGGGCCGCTACGAAGAAGCCCTACGTGCCTACGAACGGGCCCTTGCCCTCAGCCCCGACAGCCCGGAAACGTGGTACCTGCACGGGCTAACCTTAGCCTCTCTGGGACGGTGGCAGGGATCCCTAATCAGCTACGAGAAAGCCCTCGCCATCAACCCCGTCAATGCCCAAGTTTGGCAGAGTCGGGGCCTGGCTCTGTTTCACCTAGAGCGCTACGTCGATGCTCTGGCCAGCTACGAACGAGCCCTGCAACTGGGCTCCGAATCGGCCTCTCTCTGGGCCGGCCATGCCCTTGCCCACCACCGCCTCGGCAACCCGATGGAGGCCCTCAACAGCTATGACCGTGCCCTGGCGCAGGATCCCAAACGCCCTCAGATCTGGGTGCAGCGCGGCCTGGTGCTGATGGACTTGAACCTCTACGAGCTGGCCATCCAGAGTTTTGATCGGGCCCTGCAGATGGATCCCAGCAATGCCGAGGCTCACTACGCCAAAGCCTGCTGCTACGCCTGGGAAGGCCAAGTGCCTCAGGCCCTACAAGCTTTGGAGCAAGCCCTACGCCTGGAGCCGGAACGCTACCGCCCCTTGCTCTCCTCTGAGCCCTATTTCGACCTCATTCGCGAGGAGCCGAGTTTTGCATCCTTTTTGGCAGCCCTTGCCGGCACGGATCCCCCCAAGAACCCCCCGCCGCTGTCACGAACAGCCTCTTGACGTTCTCACCTCCCAGAAGGAGAGGAGAGGCTGGAATGCACAGGCTGTTTCACCGCCAACCTGACCCAATCACCAATAACCACGAGAGCACGCCAACAACAGAAATCCGGCAATTTCGTTGGGTCTTACGGGAAAATTGCGCTCTTTTGCCGATGAAACCCGCCGATTTTCCGTGGAGATGCTGTTGCTTGGGTCAAGAAACCTGGTCAAACTAAGAACGTTCCAGCTCTTGGCAAATCTCAACAGTGTCCGGTTGTGCTTCTAACGCCATCCCTGTAGCCCTGTAGCACCTGCTTGCGCAGGGTCTGGCTGGGCAAAAGCGTCTCTTGACTGGATGGGTGTTGGTTATGGGTGGGATCCTCAACCTTTGAATGGTTTTCGAGTTCCTTGAGTGCTTGTTCTACAGTTATTTTCGGCAAATCGGTAAAGTGGTTGTCTATGATAACGGCCCCTCGCCTGACCTCTCCCAAGAACTCCGTCTCCCTGAGGCGACCGGCGGCCCCCCCTCCATTGCCTTTGGCCAAGACCGGATTCCCAGCCGCATGTGGATCTATGGCATCTAGTGAGGATGTTAAAGCCCGAACTGCCGAACTGTTGCGGCTGTACCACCAGAATCGCGATCCAGCCCTGCGCAACCGGCTGGTGGAAATGAACTTGGGCTTGGTGCGCAAAGAGGCCCACCACTGGCGCAACCAATGCAATGAGGGGTACGACGACCTGGTGCAAGTTGGCTGTTTGGGTTTGATTCAAGCTATCGAACGCTTTGACATCAGCCGAGGCCTGGCTTTTAGCTCCTTTGCCCTGCCCTACATTCGCGGAGAAATTCAACACTACCTGCGGGACAAAAGCCCCACCATGCGGATCCCACGCCGCTGGACGACCCTGCAAAGACAAGCCAAGAAGGTGATTGCCCGTCTGCGGCAAGAGTTGGGCCGTTCTCCCTCTGAGGCCGAGGTGAGGGAAGCCCTGCAACTGACGGAGCAGGAATGGCGAGAGCTGGAGCTGGCCCAACAAAACAGCCTTTTGCTCAGCCTGGATGCTCCGATTCAAACTGAGGAAGACAGTGTTGCTCTGGGGGAGGTCGTTCCGGATCAGCGCTACCGCAGTTTTCAACTGGCCGAAGAAGACCGCATTCGCCTACAACATGCCTTGGCTCAGCTGGAGGAACGTACCCGCAAGATTTTGGAATTTGTCTTCTTCTATGACCTCACGCAAAAAGAAACGGCAGAGCGGCTGGGGATCAGTGCCGTTACCGTTTCCCGCCAAGTCAAAAAGGGGCTGGAACGCCTGGCTAAGTTGTTGAATCAAGATATTTTTTGAGATACAGCCCGTTACAAATTAAGGGATATAAAAGGGTATAAAAATCGTGTTTCCGAGGCTTGACCCCAGTGAGGTTTAGAACAAGCAGGTTCATAGTCATTCCAGACTCGATTGAGATACTCCCGCCGCTGCCCAGACGCTCCGCGCCGCTTCCCCCAGCCCCTCCAGAGGGAGAGGGGAGTTAGAGAGCAATGGAACGGAGATGTTTCATTCCTGTTGAAAATGACCATACAGGTGTATCCCATAACCCCTTAGTAGACTGTACTTGAGCCGACGCAATTGGCGGTGACTTTCCACCCAGTAGAACGGCAGGGGCTCTGTACTGCGACAGGTTGATAGACTGATGGGAAATTGATGAGAATATTTGATGAACAGAGAAAACCGCTCTTCTCGGAATCAACCCTTGGTGCCCCGCGGTTTCAAACCTAAGCTGGGTCAGAACTCGGTGGGCAGGGATCCCTTCTTCCAACGCCAGCCCAACCCGCAAAGTCCAGAGGGAATCAGCTTGGCCCCCTATGTGCGCACCTTGCCCTTGGTTGTGGATGCCATGCTGGATTTGGCCCAGGTGGGGAGCGAGGATACTCTCTACGACTTGGGCTGTGGGGATGGCCGCATTCTCATCCGGGCGGCGCAGCGCTTTGGCACACAGGGCATGGGAGTGGATATCGACCCGGAGCGCATCCTGGAAGCCCAACAGCGGGCCCAAGAAGCCCAAGTTCAGGATCGAGTCACCTTTCTCCAGCAGGATCTGCTCACTCTGGACTTAACCCCGGCGACGGTGGTGAGCTGCTATTTGCTGCCCCGCTCCCACCTGCTGATCCGAGACAAGCTGCGCTCCCAGCTTCGGCCCGGCGCTCGTCTGGTCACCCACTCCTTCGACATGGGGGATTGGCCCCCCACCGCCACCACCACCGTATCGGATGTCATCAACACCTACACCATCTACCTTTGGCGGATCTAACCCTGGGGATCCCAGGCCGTCGCTTCCTCAAAAGCAGCAGAGGGCTGGTGCAGCACAATCCGGTTGCCATCGGGATCCCGAAAATCCACCTCCTGTCCATGAAAGGCTTGCCGCAGGGGGGAAATGGAGAGCTGATAAGCTCCCGCCAACCCTTCCAGTGTTGTCAGGGATCCCTGTAAATCTTGCACCTGCAGGCAGAGGCTCACCGCTGCGGCTTGGGCACCACCATCGAGATGACGGCTGCGATAGAGGCCCAGCCGCAACCCTGGCAGACGAAACTCTACGTACACCGGATCCCCCTCTGTTGGAAGCTGGACTTGGGGAGAGATCCCCAAGAGATCCCGATAGAAGCGTTGTAGACGAGGCAAGTCCAGGGTAGCCACGCTAACCAAGGCACCAGAGAGCTGCATCGCAACCGCCAAAAGACCGGGTTGGTCTATCTTAGCTAAACTGCCGAGAAGCCCCGCGCTGTACCCGCAGGGTGAGCGTCGGGAGGATGTCACTCAGCTCCAACACCACGCGAGTCTGGGTGGCGATGTCGGATCCCACCGTCTTGCCCTCCGGATCCAGGGCCAATGTGCCCGAGATGTAGAGGGTATTTTGCCCACCTTCACGCCGGGAGAATAGGGGGCGATGGCCGGATAGCCGGCTGGAGCAATGGCAACCTTAGGCACGAGGGATCCCGAATCACAACAGGATTGCACCTTAGCGGCGAATTCGATCTTCCACAGCTGGCTGGGATACAGCCATAGCCGGTTTCTCTGGAGCAGATTCCCGATCTTCGGGGGAGATTCTCTAGCAGAACTAGACTATAGTAGGTACCAAAGCTTGCTGCTTCTTCCCAAGTCAAGACTGGAGCGACTTACCGTGGGGTTCTTCAGCCGATTTTCCCGTGATATGGGCATTGATTTGGGCACTGCCAACACTCTGGTCTACGTGGCCGGGCGAGGCATTGTCCTGCAAGAGCCCTCTGTGGTCGCCATCGACCAAAACACCAAGCAACCCCTGGCTGTGGGGGAAGATGCCAAAAAAATGTTGGGCCGTACCCCCGGCAACATTGTAGCGGTGCGTCCTCTGCGAGATGGGGTGATTGCCGATTTCGACACGGCGGAGATGATGCTAAAACACTTCATCCACCGCGTACACGAGGGCCGGTACCTGATTGCTCCCCGCATTGTGATTGGGATCCCCAGCGGTGTGACCGGGGTGGAGCGACGGGCGGTGATGGAAGCCGCTCTCCAAGCTGGGTCGCGGGAGGTGTATTTGGTGGATGAGCCGGTGGCAGCAGCAATCGGGGCCGGGCTGCCGGTGCAAGAGCCCACTGGGAACATGATCATCGACATTGGCGGCGGCACCACTGAGGTAGCCGTCCTCAGTTTGCAGGGGATCGTGCTGAGCGAGTCCGTGCGGGTAGCGGGAGATGAGCTGAGCGAGGCCATCGTCCAGTACATGAAAAAGGTTCACAACCTCACCATCGGGGAGCGCACCGCTGAAGAGATCAAGATTCGGATTGGCTCCGCCTACCCAATTCAAGAGGAACTGACCATGGAAGTGCGCGGGTTACACCTGCTCTCGGGTTTACCCCGTACCGTCACGGTGAAGAGCACCGAAATTCGCGAGAGCATGGCCGAGCCCCTCTCGGTGATTGTGGAAGCCATTAAGCGCACCCTGGAGCGCACTCCACCGGAATTGGCTGCCGACATCATCGACCGAGGCATCATGCTGGCCGGGGGAGGAGCCTTGCTCAAGGGTCTAGATGCCCTGATCAGCCATGAAACCGGGATCTTGGTTCACATTGCCCCGGATCCCCTCAGTTGTGTGGTGCTCGGTACAGGGCGAGTTTTGGAGGATTTCAAAACCCTAGGTCGAGTGTTGAGCGGCAGCTTCAAGGGCTAGAGGAGTTTCTTCCCATCCCTGATCTAAGGTGTGAGTCGAGTGGGTCGGAGAGGTATTGCTTGAATCGGCTACGCCAATGGTGGAGGCGCCATAGCCTGGGGTTGCTCCTGTCTGCTTTGGCGATGGGGGCAGCGCTGGGCTTGCGCCAAACCCAGGGATCCCTGTTGGTGGAATTGTACAGTTGGATCACCGCCCCGGCCCGTCCACCTGTGGATCCCGCCGCGGTGCTTAGCCAGGCCGCTAACCGTGAGCTGCAAGCCCTGGTAGCCGAGTTGCAGTACCAAAACCGCGAGCTGAAGCGGCTGCTGCAATTTACCGAGCAAATGCCCCAAGCGGGGATCCCAGCAGCAGTGGTGGGTCGCAGCGCCGATCACTGGTGGCAACAGCTCACCCTCAGCCGCGGCAGCCGGCATGGAGTCAGGGTGGGAGATGTAGTCATGGCGCCGGGAGGGTTGATCGGGCGAGTCGAGTCGGTCACGCCCAACACCAGCCGAGTGCTCCTGATCAGCGATCCCACCAGCCGTGTTGGGGTAATGCTGAGTCGCAGCCGACACATGGGCATCCTGAGGGGTACGGGCACCCAGAGTGCCATTTTGGATTTTTTCGACAAGGCCCCCAAAGTAGAGGTGGGGGATGTGGTGGTGACCTCAGGCCTGAGCAGCTTTTACCCAGCCGGGGTTGTGGTGGGAACGGTTCGAGCGGTCAACTTGGATGCCAGCCCTGCCCCTCAAGCCACTGTCGAACTGTCGGCGCCGCTGGGTCTCTTGGAATGGGCTTTGATCTACCGCTATGCTCAACCCTCTGATTCCTAAGCTTAAGTCTCACCTTAACTGGCTGGTGACTGTCCTGTCGGGATTGCTGGCAGCAGTGGCCCCTTGGTGGCGAGGGCCGGGCTTGGAGCTAGCAGGCTTAACCCCAGATTGGCCCTTGATCTGGGTGGTGTGCTGGAGTGTGCGGCGCAAAGCTTGGCAGGGGGCTGTTGCCGGGGTCACCCTGGGTTTTCTGCAAGATGCGCTGACCAGCCCTTGTCCTACCCATGCGCTGGGGCTGGCTGTAGTTGGGATCCTCACCGCCAAGTTGCAAAAACAACGCTACATGCAAGAAGACTTTATCTCGGTGGCCTTGATCGTTTTTGGTATGGTGGTGATCGCCGAAACCTTGATGGCACTGCAATGGATGTGGCTCGTGGCCTCGCAGGGATCCGATGACCTGGATCCAGCAGGAACGCAAACCTTGCTGGATGGATTGGAGAACTCCCTTCGGTTTTTCGGCAACATTGGTGGCGATGGCCCCCGTTCTCTGGAGAGCATCTGGTGGAACCATCAACGCAATGCCCTCACGTCTGCTATTTTAAGTAGCCTCTGGGCACCCGCTTTGTACTGGCCCCTCAGCCGTTGGTGGCAGTCTCAAGAGCGGGATCCCAGAGAGATTTAGCCCCTGTTTTATGCCAAATCATCCTATCTTTTGGTTAAAACCCAGGTCACAGCAGAGTATGTCCCTTGGCATTTTTGGCAAGAAAGAACTCTCGAGGCGGTGGGAGCCCATTTGCCGGCTCGCTCCGGCATTCTACTTCTTTTGCATTGGCGCTGCGCTGTTCAGAAAAAGCGACGATCTGGAAAACTTCTCGTCGGGGGGGGGGAGCAATTTTGGCCTAAAATGAACCCCAGGACTGGGATATAAGCCCCATCTTTTTCAGACAGCTTTGGGCTAATGTCGCGCATCTCAATCAAAAAGTCAAAAGCATAGGAAGCGCAGGCGACGTCAAGGCTGACCTTGTGGCAACTGCACTTAGAATTTGACTTAGAGCAATCATTGGGAGGGATCCATGCCGCATACAATTGTCACCGATATCTGTGAAGGTGTGGCCGACTGTGTAGAGGCTTGCCCTGTTGCCTGCATCCACCCCGGCGATACCAAAAATGCCAAAGGCACCGACTACTTTTGGATTGAGTTTTCCACCTGCATCGACTGTGGCATCTGTTTACAGGTTTGCCCCGTAGAAGGCGCTATTCTGCCGGAGGAAAAGCCGCATCTGCAGCGAGTGCCCCGCTAATTCCAGGGAAGCATCCCTGGCCACACGCTGGGATTCAACGAGAATTACAATCATTTCAATTCCAACCAGGACGCTGCACCCACACCTAGAACGTTAGTCGCGTCTTCGCGTCGTCGTGTCAGCGTTGCGGAGCAATAGCGTTGCGGTTCCCGTCAGGGTGCCGTAGGCATAGCAATAGCGTTGCGGAGCAACAATACGCAGAACCGGAAGGCTTTTCAAGGACTCCGTCCCGCTGGCGCGATCAGTAGCCTAGGCGTTTCACCTTAACCTGAAACAACTATAAGCTTTAGCCCAAGGAAGCCAAAGCAACGACGCTGCTGGTCAGCCAGCTCAGGGACAGGATCCCCCCTAGGAAAGCCAATGGGATCAGGCCCAGCAGCCGCCACCACTCCAAATCCAGCGCTACAGCTACCGCCCGCACCTGCCAAACCACAAACCACAGCAGAGCTGACAAGCCCAGCAGGGATCCCACCACCCCACCCAGCGATTGAGCAGGCCCCAGCAGCAGCCACGGCAAACCGGCAAACCCCGTCAAGCACAGCAGCGCTGAAAAGGAAGGGACAGCCCGACCCAAACAAAAGGCCAGCAATTGCAACAAAGCCGCCAAACCCACCCAGCCCAGGGATCCCATCAGCACCGCCAGCACCATGCTCGGCAGGCTTACCCCAGAGCGGCGAATCGCATCCAGGACGTTGAGCAGCCCCACCACCCCAAAGGCTTGCCAGAGAACAGGCTGTTCCCGCAACGCCCGAAAGGTGCGCTCCGGCAGAAACCAAGCGCCGTAGATGTTGTCTAACCAGGAACCAAGCATGGCCAGCAACCCGTCAAGCTGTCTTTTATCCTAGCCCTTGGTGAGCACTTGACGGGCACACCCCAAAAATGGGGTATGATTGGGAGAGGATTCTGCGGCGTTGGTGACTGCCGTTATGTTTTTGCGATCTATACCCTTCGACAATTAGGATGGGAAGTGGATGTGAGAGCAGTAAGCCAAACTTAGATTTGGAAACTATCAACAATCATCCCCGGTATCCTACACTGGATTTTCCAGGTCGAAAACCACGGTAAAACGGCGCAACAGTATCCTCAAAAAAGCCCTCGAAGGGGGGCCTTTTTGTTGTTTGGATATTGTCGGATATTGTCAATGCTGCAGTTAATGGGTATTGCTCTGGCGCTGGGCTCCATCCTTTAGTCGAGCTTCTGGGCACTGGTCTACGTCTTGCTGCAGGGCAGCCAAGTCTGTCTTTCGCTTGCGGGTCTTGACTTTTGTTGTCGTGAGGTCTGCTCGGCTCAGCCAGCGATAAACGGTTGCACAAGTGACATAACTCCCGCACTCATGCTGACGCAAAGCGCTCCGCGCCGCTAAAGCGAGAGAGTGCGAGCTTCAAGGACTCCGTCCCGCTGACGCGAAAAGGACGGGATGCCCCACCGCCCTGTGCTTGATATCTGTAGCAGCTGCTGTTTTTATCATCGTTTATTTCAGCGGTTCTAGGTTCACGGCAGGTTGACAGCAGCTACGGTTTTTGTTGCCGCCGATCTAGTTAGCTTTGCTAACTCTACCTCAAGTTCTGGGGGAAGTTGCGCCTGTGGAGATTCCTCTGCCGGGGTTGAGTCAAAAGCTCAGCTAGGTAAGGGTCGTAGAAGCAGGAAGCAACCGGTTGTTTAGTTCATCCTAGGGGGTGAAATAAACGACCATGAGTTGCAGAACGGTCAACAGGAGAGTTGCTCCCACCATCAAACTCCCCCAAATCCATACAACCTGTCGCAGCAGTCCCAAGCTTTCCCGCACCACTTGCGGGGTCAAGGGGCGAGCTGGGATCCCCAATTTGGGTTTCACCTTCGGGATCCCCTGATAGAAATTGGTTCCCCCCAATTGGATCTGCAGCCGCCAGGCAAAAGCCGCCTCGCTCCACCCGGAATTGGGGCTGGGATCCGCCTGCGCATCCTGACGACACCGCTGCCAAAACCCCCAGGGATCCCGGCTGAGCAGGGCCAGGGTGAGCACCGTCAGGCGGCAGGGCAGCCAAGTCAGCCCATCCTCACAGCGGGCCGGCACCGTGCCCAAATGGGTGAAGGGGGGATGGCGGTAGCCTACCATCGAATCCAGAGTGCTGCTGGCCTTGTAGGCCAAGGCCAAGGGTGCCCCTCCCAAGAAGGCGTAGAACAGAGGGGCAGTCGCTCCGTCGGGGGTATTTTCGGCCACCGTCTCAATCAGCGCCCGCAAAATCTCCGATGCCGTCAGGTGCTCTGTATCCCGCCCCACGTAGCGGCTGAGACGTTGACGGGCCTCCGGCAGATCCCCTTTTTCCAAGGGATCCAACACCTCCAACGCAGCAAAGCGCAGGCTGCGCCCTCCCAGACAACTGGCCATGAGGGTTACCTGCATGAGGATCCCTGCCCAGGGATGGATGGCATTGCCGATGGCGACCAGCCCCCAGCCTATGCCGTAGGATCCCCCCACCAAAGTTAGGGTGAGAACTGCCCCGCCCCACTGTTGTGCTCGCGGAGTTGAGCAGTGCTTGAGGATATAGCCTTGCCCCCAGGCAATAACAGCCCCCATCACCCGCACCGGATGAGGCCAACCCCAGGGATCTGCCAGCAGGTAATCCAATACCAAAGCTGCCGCCAGCACCAGCCCGGCAGTTGGTTGGGCCGGGAAAAACAGCGATGACTCCATCCCGCCAGCAGGCTCAAACCACAAATCCACTCTCCTGATCCTGAGCCGCCTGCCAGCTCCGAACATCAAAATACAGATCTTCCAAGGTGGTTTCCTCCAGCACCTGCTGCACTTGCCGAGCGATCCGCTTCCACAGGGCTTCCGTCACCCAGTCCAGCCGCTCCGCCGAATACACGGCTGTGGCGTCAGAACTCTCCACAAGAGGATGCAGGGATTCTCCCACTGCCGCCAAAATGGCGCTGATCGGGATCCGCCGCGGCGCCCGTGCCAACCGGTAGCCTCCCTGGGCCCCCCGTTGGGAACAAACCAAGCCGGCCTGGCGCAACTCAATCAGCAACTTTTCCAGGTAGGGAGCTGGGATCCCCTGTCGCTGAGCAATGGCCCGCACCGAAGCCATTTGCCCGGAGCCGAGCATCGCCAGATCCAACAAAGCTTTGATGCTATAGGTGGCCCGCGTTGTCAAGCGCACCGGGATCCCTCTCCGCAGCACTTCTCGATCCTGCCATAGGACTCCGTCCCGCTACCGCGAAAGGACTCCGTCCCGCTACCGCGAAAGGCAGATGCTTGGGTATCGGGGCACCGGCCAAGAGAGGTTAATCTGGGGATCCGAGGCGATCTCTAATTGCTCTAATTGGCTATTGTCTGGTTATCGGCAGCTCAGCCTTGGAGCTCGGGATGGAACACCCCACCGCCAGCCTTTACTTGGTGGCCACCCCCATCGGCAACCGCGAAGACATCACCCTGCGGGCGCTGCGGGTTTTGCGGGAAGTGGACTGGGTGGCGGCAGAAGATACTCGCCACTCCGGCCAGCTTCTTAAACATTTTCAAATCTCCGCCCGCCTCATCAGCTATCACGAGCACAACGCTGCCCAACGGATCCCGCAACTCCTGAAGTATCTGTCGGCGGGCCAGTCGGTGGCCCTGATCAGCGATGCCGGCACTCCTGCCATCTCCGATCCGGGAGAAGAGTTGGTGCGCGCCTGCATTCAGGCCGGGATCCCGGTGATCCCTGTGCCGGGGCCGGTAGCTGCTGTTGCCGCCTTGACCGCTTCGGGCCTGCCTACAGGACGATTCGTGTTCGAGGGATTTTTGCCGCTTAAACCCAGTCAGCGACAGGCCCGCCTGCAACAGTTGGCCCAAGAAGAGCGCACCGTCGTTCTCTATGAAGCCCCCCATCGCCTGCGCCAAACTCTGCAGGATCTGCTGGATCACTGCGGCCCGGAGCGGCAGATCGTGCTGGCGCGGGAGCTGACCAAGCTGTATGAGTCCTTCTGGCGGGGATCCCTGGCAGCAGCCTTGGAGCACTGCGCTGCTCAGCCGCCCCGAGGGGAGTTCACCCTCTTGCTTGAGGGATATGTGGGTGCCGTTCCCAGCCCTAACCCTGCCAGAGGCGGGACGGAGTCCTTGAATGGGCGGGGAGACAGTGAATCGGAAGCGGAAATTCGTCAAGAAATGGCCCGATTGCTGGCCGAAGGCCTGTCCCGGTCTGCAGCCAGCCGCCGGTTGGCCCAGCGTTTACAGGGATCCCCCATCTGGACGCGGCGCCGCCTTTACGATCTATCCTTGCAGCTTGAGCCGCTCTCCAGTTCTGGCGGGACGGAGTCCTTTTCTGAGTACGTCAGCGCTCCACATTGTTTCCAAGACGACGGCGAGACTGAGTCCTGAGGCGTTCGCGTTAGCGGGACGGAGTCCTATGGCACGGATTTTGTTGGTGGACGATGAAGTGGAGTTGGCCGATTCTCTGGCCCAGCAATTGAGGCGAGAGGGCTACACGGTGGACGTCGCCTACACAGGAGGGCGGGCCTGGGAGCTGCTGCAAAAGTCCCCCGCTCTGCCCTACGATCTGCTGGTCTTGGATTGGATGTTGCCGGAGCTCTCTGGGCTTTCCCTCTGCCAGCGGGTACGGCAGGTGGATTGCACCACCCCCATCCTGTTTCTGACGGCCAGAGATACCCTAGACGACCGGGTGGAAGGGCTGGATGCCGGGGCAGATGATTACTTGGTAAAGCCGTTTGAGCTGCGGGAACTGCTGGCGCGGGTGCGGGCCCTCTTGCGGCGAACCACAGGTACTGGAGAAGGGATCCCTCGCCTACAGATAGGGGATTTGGAGCTGGATCGGGAGAACCAGGTGGCCTACCGGCAGGGGCGGATGATCCACCTCTCCCAAAAAGAGTTTCGCCTGCTGGAGTACTTCATGACCCACCCCGGCCAGTTGCTCACCCACGACCAGATCTACGAGCAGGTGTGGGCCGGAGAGGATCCCCCCAGCAGCAACGTCTTGGCAGCCCAGGTGCGCCTGCTGCGGCGCCGCCTCAGGTTGCCCGGGGCAGCAGAATTGATCCACGCCGTCTACGGCAAGGGCTATCGCTTCGGGCCTGTCGCCGAGAATCCCTAGGAAGAGGCCCAGAAAAGGCCCATCCTACAGTCCCGCAAGCTGTAGCTGTCCCGAACAGCAGCAAACCCCAAGCAAGCGATCCAACGGGGCCCTTCCCAACAGCTTGCTGGGATTCACAGCTCCCCTCTCCCAAGAGGAGAGGGGCAGGAGCGCTTGGGGCTCACTTGGACTTGAGCTTCTCCGCTTTCTCGATGGCCTCTTCGATGGTGCCCACCAAGTAGAAGGCTTGCTCCGGCAGATTGTCCAATTCCCCCGACAAAATGCGCTGGAAGCCCTTGATGGTGTCTGCCAATTTCACATACTTGCCGGGGGAGCCAGTGAATACCTCCGCCACGAAGAACGGCTGGGACAGGAAACGCTCGATGCGGCGGGCGCGGGCCACCACCAGCTTGTCCTCTTCCGACAGCTCGTCCAGCCCCAGGATGGCGATGATATCTTGCAGCTCTTTGTAGCGCTGCAGCGTTTGCTTCACTGCCCGGGCGGTGTTGTAGTGCTCTTCGCCCACAATGTCCGCCTGCAGGATGGTGGAAGAGGAATCCAGGGGATCCACCGCCGGATAGATACCCTTGGCTGCCAAGCTGCGGGACAATACCACCGTCGAGTCAAGGTGGGCAAAGGTGGTTGCTGGGGCCGGATCCGTCAAGTCGTCAGCAGGCACATACACCGCCTGCACCGAGGTGATGGATCCCTGCTTGGTAGAGGTGATGCGCTCTTGCAGGTTGCCCATTTCGGTAGCCAAGGTGGGCTGGTAACCCACCGCCGAGGGCATGCGGCCCAACAGCGCCGACACTTCCGACCCGGCCTGCACAAAGCGGAAGATATTGTCGATGAACAGCAGCACGTCCTGCTTGTTAACGTCGCGGAAGTACTCTGCCATGGTCAGGGCAGTCAGGCCAACCCGCATGCGGGCACCCGGTGGCTCGTTCATCTGGCCATAGACCAGCGCCACTTTGTCCAGCACACCGGATTCTTTCATCTCGTTGTAGAGGTCATTGCCCTCGCGGGTGCGCTCTCCCACGCCCGCAAACACCGATAGGCCAGAGTGCTCCTCAGCGATGTTGTGGATCAGCTCCTGGATGAGCACCGTCTTGCCGACGCCGGCACCGCCAAACAGGCCCACCTTGCCCCCCTTTTTGAAGGGGGCCAGCAGGTCAATCACCTTGATGCCGGTTTCAAAGGGCTCTGGCTTAATCGTCAAATCGACAAGTGGAGGCGCACTGCGGTGGATGGGGGCAAATTCTTGGGCTTGAACGGGCTCTCCTTGGTCAACCGGCTCTCCCAGCACATTGAAAATGCGCCCCAGGGTGGGCTGCCCGACCGGCACAGTAATCGGAGCGCCCGTATCCACCACCGGCATGCCCCGCACCAGGCCGTCGGTCGAGGACATGGCCACCGCACGCACGCGGTTATCCCCCAAAAGCTGCTGCACCTCAAAGGTGACGTTAACCTTCAGGCCGCTTTCGGTTGTGCCCTCCACCTTGAGGGCATTGTAGATTTCGGGCAGCTTGCCGCTGGGAAACTCGGCGTCGATCACAGGCCCAATGACCTGAGTGATGTAGCCAACATTGGTGGCAGTAGCGGTGGCAGTAACCATGATTGAGGCTCAGCTCCTTGTGTGCTCAGTTATCGACTCAGCAATGCCGGGTGTAAATCATTATCATCATACAAATAAAGGGATCCCAGTTGCTGCCGCACTTTTGCCTGTCCAGCCTATGGGGGATCCCCGGCAGAGTGGGCTTTTCTTCGCTACCCTAGAGCTAGGTTAGAGAAGGGGATCGCCAGCGATGAGCCACTACGGAGGCCGTACCGCACAGCTCAGCTCCGTCAGGTTGGGAGGACGGCGTTCCCGCCCGCGTCGGGGCCGGGCCCTACAACTGGGGATCCTTGGCTTCTTGCTGGGGTTAGGGGTGATGGGGGGAGCTTGGTGGTACAGCATCGGGCCCCGGCAAACCCTTTCCCTGTATTGGCTGACCAGTGCTGACAACTCTATTGACTACGTGCAGCAGGAGCGCAGGGTTCGCGCCTTTGACACTCAAGAAGCCATCCGCCTGGCCTTGGAGGAGCTGATTGCCGGCCCCCGGGATCCCCACCTTACCAGCGCCATTCCACCCCAGACGCGGGTGTTGGATGTGCGGGTGGAAGGTGACGATATTTTTCTCAATTTTTCCCCAGAGTTTACCCAGGGGGGGGGAGCCACGGCAATGATGAGCCGGGTCACGCAGGTGCTCTACACCGCCACCAGCCAAAACCCCGGCGCCCGGGTTTGGATCTCGGTGGAAGGCCGTGCCCTAGAAGTGCTGGGGGGAGAGGGGCTGATCCTGGATCAACCCCTGACACGGGCCTCGTTTGTGCCCAGCTTTCAGCTGCCAGCGGAGCCGGCAACCCCGAAGGACTCCGCCCCCCTAACGGGGTCGCCAAAGCGTCGCCTAGCGATAACGGCTTCTTGAGACAGAAACCATGAGCTGGTTGCAGCGGGTGGGCAGCAGTTTTCTCCTGACCGGTCAGGTGATTTTGCATCTGATGCGGGGTCGTATCCATCGCCGCAACACCCTGGATCAGCTTTCGGCGGTAGGGCTGGAGTCGCTGCTGATTGTTCTGATTACGGCGGTGGTGATCAGCGGCGTTTTCACCATCCAGTTGGCGCGGGAGTTCATCAACTTTGGCGCTTCCTCCCTAATTGGGGGAGTTTTGGCGATTGCCCTTGCCCGTGAGCTGACGCCGGTGGTGACGGCGGTGATCTTGGCCGGACGGGTGGGATCTGCTTTTGCTGCCGAGCTGGGCACCATGAAAGTCACGGAGCAGATCGACGCTTTGCTGTTGTTGCGCACCGATCCGGTGGATTATCTGGTGATCCCGCGGGTGCTGGCTGCGGGGCTGATGCTGCCGGTGCTCACCATCCTCTCCCTGCTGACGGGGCTGGTGGGGGGGATGATCATCTGCGCTTCGGCCTACAACATCTCTCCTGCAGTGTTTCTCAACTCGGCGCAAACCCTTCTGAGCTCCTGGGATTTGCTCGTCTGTTGTTTTAAGGCGATGGTGTTTGGGTCTTTGATCGCCATTGTCGGCTCCAACTGGGGCCTTTCCACCAGCGGAGGGGCCAAGGGGGTGGGTCGCTCCACCACCGATGCAGTGGTTACGGCGCTGCTGGGCGTGTTTGTCACCAACTTCCTTATTTCTTGGCTGTTGTTTCAGGGGCCGGGGAGCGCCCTCAGCCGCGCGTTGTAGCCACTTCTGCTGTCCCGTTAGCGTTGCGGAGCAATAGGGAGAGAGCTAGGATGGGATCCCCTTTCCCTTCAGCGGTGCAGAGCACTTTGCGAGTAGAATTTCAGATTTTCCGACAGTTGCCGCCGGAGCCGCCCCGCTGGCAGTCCTTCTGGCTGGAGACATCCCCTGGCGCCACCATTCTCGATTGCCTCAACCAGATCAAGTGGGAGCAGGATGGCAGCTTGGCCTTCCGCAAAAACTGCCGCAACACCATCTGTGGCAGTTGCGCCATGCGCATCAACGGTAGGGCAGCCTTGGCTTGTGGCCGACATGTGGGCGAAGAGCTGGATCCCCGCAGCCCCCAGCCGCAGCCTATTCGCATCGGCCCTCTGGGAAACCTGCCCGTTCTGCGGGATCTGGTGGTGGATATGCAGCCCTTCTGGAACGATCTCAGCCGGGTGGATCCCTTTGTCAGCACGGCGGGGCGACGCATCCCGGAGCGAGAGTTTTTACAGCTGCCTGCCGAACGGGAGCATCTCAACGCTGCCGGTGGCTGTATTCTCTGCGGAGCCTGCTATTCCGATTGCAATGCCAAAGAGGTGAACCCAGAGTTTGTCGGCCCCCATGCTCTGGCCAGAGCCAACCGCCTCGTCCAAGACAGCCGCGACAGCCAACGGGAACAACGCCTGCAGGCTCTGGATAGCTTGGCTGGTGTCTGGGGCTGTACCCGCTGCTGGAACTGCAACAGCGTCTGCCCGATGGGCGTGGCACCTCTGGATCAAATCACCGAACTCAAACAGGGGATCCTCTCCCGCCATGCAGACAAGACCGCTGCTCTGCCCACCGACCGTTCCCGCCAGCACGCTGTTCGCGCTATTCGGACGGAGTCCTTGCCCATAGCCATCCGCCACCGCAAGACTCTGGTGCAACTGGTGCGCTCCGGTGGTTGGATAGATGAGCGCCGCTTTGCCCTGCAGGTGGTGGGCCGGGATCCCAAAGGGCTGCTCAGCTTGGTGCCTCTGGGGCTGCGCCTGTTGGCCAGGGGCAAATTTCCCTTTCGCTTCCAGCCCTCTGCAGGGGCGGCGACGGTACGGCGGCTTATCGACACAGTTAGGCAGGAAGGAAGGGATCCCCTCTAGGCTCCGGGTTTGAGGTTGTCTTGGCCGGAAATCAATCTGGCACTCAAAATCCGATCCCCCACTTTGATGTGGCGCAGCACCTCCGTTCCCTCTGTAACGTACCCGAACACGGCATAGCGGCCATCCATGAGGTTTAACCCCGCCGGGGTGAGATCCGGCTCAGCCATAAAGATGAAGAACTGAGAAGAGGCGCTGTTGGGATCGTCGGGATAGCGGGCCATGGCCACCGTCCCTTCGGCGGAAAAGGGCAGAGCCGGTTCCACATCCCACAGGCCCATCTGATCAAAAGTCTGGCCGTAGCGGGGCATCACCTCGCCTTTGGCGCGAATCTCCATGGGGATGGTGCGAACCTTGCCCGTGGCCGGATCCACATAGCCATCGGCAGGGCCAGGGGGATCCCCGGCCTGCGCCAGGAAGAAGGTCTCCACCCGGTCAAAGGTCAGGCCATCGTAGAAGCCCCGCTGCACCAGGTCGGCAAAGTTGCCGGCAGTGATGGGGGCGCTGTAGCCATCTAAGGTGATCACCATGCGCCCAGCGGTGGTGTTTAGCTCCACCTCTGCCCGCCCCAAGAGCTGAGGTTTGTCGGCATACTCAGCAGGCACTGTGTAGGGGAAAGCCCCCACCCAGTTGTTTTCGAGGGATCCCAACTCGTCCACTAGACGGTCGTAGGCAGCGCGGGCCTCTTCTTTACCCTTGGATTTGCGCTCGCTGGCTTGGCCGATCACCCGCAACTGCTCCCGCAGCGCAGCCATCTGTTCAGAGGCTGGGGTCACCCGATCCGGAGGCAAGCTGGCCAGCAGGGAATCTCCATGGCGATCCAGAAGCCGCTCCACCTGGCGCACATCTCCCCGCACCGCTGACCAGCGGTTGTACTTCAGGTCGGTGTCGATTTTGGAGATGGCCTCATCAATTTCCAGCAGCTTCGTTTCCTGAATAGGCAACGCCCGCCGCAACAGGGTACGGGGATCCGTGATGGCATCCCCTTGGGGCAGAGCCAAGGCCGGGATCCCCCAGAGCGCCACCCCGCAGAGCAGAGCAGCTACGTAGAGGCCAATCCGGCAAAGGGATCCCCATTGCCAAAATCCTTGGGCACGCTGCGTCATGGTTCCTACCGACTGCAAAACCACTCCTGTCTCAGCCTGACATCCCACCGTCACAGGCGGCAAGCGCTGTCAAACCTCGATAGATATCTCCACGACTGGCTCACTCCACCTGGGGGAAAGCCGTCATCGCTACACGACGCTTTTGCGACCGCAATAGCGGGACCAACTTCTCCAAGGGCATGGCTACACGGCTCTCCAGTTGGTTGGCGTCGGTTTTGGCGTCGGCGTTGGCGTCGGTGTTAGTGTCGGGGTAGAGGCAGGAGTGGGTCGAGGTGTCGGAAAGTCCGTCGGTGCAGGAGGTAGGGGCACCGGAATGCGGAGGCGGCAGGGCTGATCCGATTGATCGCCTTCTGGGGCATAGCAAACGCGAATGAGATCTTCCACAAAGCGAAGCTGATTAAAACTAAGTTGATCCGCTTGTCGAATAATGTCCGTAATGATTTCCTCCAGGTCTCGGGCTGTTCTGGAAAGAGGTACGCTGACAAACAAAATGTTTTCCAGATCCCTAATTTCTGGAGGCGCTAAGTTGAAGAAAGACACTCTATCCCGTTCCCGCAGCAAGATGCGATAAAGGGCTTCGCTCCAAGGGGAAACATCCACAGCAGCACTGAAAACAAATCCCCGCAGGGGTATAGACTGGCCGGACTGACGCCCTTGGCCCAATAGGTTGGACTGAACCGATACCAACTTCCCCGGCGGTTGAATAATCGATCCGGAAAAGGGAATGGTGAACCGCAAGTTGCCCTCTAAAGCAGCAGTTGACAGGGCAGGGAACAAAATGTCCCCTCTTGAGCTTAGGTTGAACAACTCAACCTTGTTGCCTCTTGAAAAAAGCGGCCCTCCTGGGCAAAGGGCGGCTGTTGAGCCTGGCGGGCAAAGCTGAGCAAAGGGATCCACCACCAACCCCAAAATGGCAGAGGCAAAGGCGGAGCCGGGATCCCTTGGCGGCGACCCCACAGTCGAGGGGCTGCTGGAGGTACCACCACCGCAACCTTTCAGGAAAACCGTTAGGGAACCTGTAAGCACTGCTGCCAGGACAAGCGCAGCCGGTTGCCAAAATCTTCTGGGTATACCGAGTCGTCGAAACATTTGCTTATCGCCTCGCTCTCGATTGGGGATGTTGTCAGCCTGCGGAATGACTCTAGCGGGATCCCACCGTGAGAACAGCGTCGCTGAATGGCGCCACAAAACGGCTGCCTTCTCTCTCAACTCTCAGCTCGCCACTGAGAAGATAAGAACCAGCAGATAGCGGAACATTGCTTTGCACCCTCATTTGCAGGCGGTGCTCCCCAATAGCAGCAGGGAATAAGTTGGCAAAGGGAGCTTCCAGCCCTTCAGAAAACCGTGCCAGCACAAAAGTCCCCTCAGTAGCTGCAGCCAGACGCTGTAACTCCAGAAGATTCAAATCGACCCCCAACCCAACCACATACACGGTGAGTTTCTGTCCTCGCTCTCTGGCCAGGGCTGTCAGCTCCTGGGTAGTTTGGTTGATGGAGCGGGTGCTTTCGTTGTCAATCCCATCGGTGAATACCACCAAGCGGCGGTTGAAACGCTCGGTGGGCCGAAAGTCGCTCAAGAAACGCCCGGCTTCCACCGTGGCATCGTAGAGGGCAGTGTTTCCCCCCGGAACAGCGCGCAAAACGCCTCGTCTCAGCAGCTCTTTGTCACCGGTGAAGTCTTGCAACAGCTGAGCCGTGCGCAGAGGCTGCCCCAGGGCTGTAACGCCAAAGCCTGCTCCTCGGTTGTCAAAGCGCAGAATGGCACCCAGATCCAGGGGTGCAGGGCGAAATTGATCCAAGAGCCGAAAAACAGCCAGGAAGCGCCGAGATTGGGGATCCAAGACCAACAGGCTGCCTGAGCCATCCATCAGCACTGCCATGAGCAAAGGCCGCTGAGCCAGATCCGGCGGGGGGTTCTCGATCCGGGTGGGTGTCAGGGTCAAGGCTACCGGCTGCGGGATCCCTAGCAAGTCGGTTACCCGGTTTACCTGCAGGCTGACCTGACTGGCAGAGAGCTGGGTTATTGGTTGGGGCGGATCCCCGCCTTGCAGGAGGGCGATGTTGAACTCCATTTCCCCTTGTGTGCCAGAAAAGGAGCGGGTCAGAGCCCCATTGAACGTCAGGTGAGCTTGGGATCCCACAGCAGACGGATCAATGCCTGTACCGCCGGAAGAGCCACAGCCGACAAGGCAGCTTCCCACGAGCACCAGGAGAAGCAGCCAACCAGCTTTTTGGCTTTTTACTTGACCGGGCTGTATTTTTACAGTCATTGCAGCTGCCAGTGCAAGCATAGTGGGGTGGCATGAAAGTAGGGAGTTACAATACCACCCAGTAATTCCGAAAGCTACTGTAGCGCTTGGTGTAGGCGTAAAGATTTTTACTGCAGTTAGAGGATCTCGAGTTCATCTTTTTTCACAATGCGAGCACAGCGGGTCTCAGCTTTGAGCCTAGTAGGGCGGCTAAAGCCTGTCTGCTCCGAGAATTGCTTCGAGATAAAGACCCCTTTGTTTTGCCACTTGTGGCAAGCGTTCTCGCTGACCAATTGTCAAATAAGCCGGCGCTCTCCTCCGTGGCCTATAGTTCATAGCAGCTCATCAGTGCAGGTGTAAGCTCTAAAAGGATCCCCTGGGTGAGGAGGAGAACTGAACATGGCGGCAAAGCAACTCAAGTTCTATTGGAGCCCCCAACACCAGCTCTTTAGCTGCGATGGCGCCAAGTTGGAGGGGCACGGCTACATCCAAACCAACCCCTCCCATGACCTGGTTCACCTGCTCATTGCCGCCAACGGCAACATGCCCTGGCAGCCGGTGGAAAGCCGCGAGCAAACCTGCTTTGCCGAGTACAACGCGGTGATGCTGGAGCACCTGTTGGTCAACTGCTTCAACGCAGCGGTGCTGGGATCCCTGCCTGCCCAGCAGATCATCCCAGAGGCGCGGAAGTTCTTGCGGTGGTTTGTTTCAGAACATTACGCCCCTTTTCCGGTGTCTGAAGAAGAGGCTTTTCGTCGCTTTGCTGCGCACCTGGATATTGAGCGCATTGTGCGTTTGTTCCCCTATTTTTACAGTCTGCGGGCTTGGGAATGCTTCAGCCTCGATTACCGCGCCGAGACCTACGACCTGGAGTTCACCTCCGAGGATGATCCCGTTCGAGAGGCCCCAGAATGGGCGGCGGATCCCAACATTTTGGAGACTCAGGAGCTGGTGCGGCAAAAGCTCTCTGAGGCAGTAGCCGAGGCGGGCTCGATCCGGCCCAAACCGGAGCCCGTTTTCCCGCCAACTTCGTCAGCTTCTCCTCTGTCCGATCCCCCAGCCAAGACCAGGCAGAAAAAAACCGGACTCGGCTTCAAGCCTGCCCGTTGATGGATCCCCTCACCCCTTTCCCACAGGGAGAGGGGAAGACTAATCTGCGCCTTTCACTAGCCGACGAAAGGCCTTTTTGCCCACCTGCAAAATCCGCCCGGCCAGCTCCGAGGCATGGGCAAACTCCAGGTCGGGATCCTCCACCTTTTGCCCATCCAGCCGCACGGCGCCCCCTTGAATCTGCCGACGGGCCTCGGCGGCACTCTTGCACAGGCCACACTCACGTAGGATGTAGCTGAGTTTAACAGGGTAAGACAACCCATCGATGGCAAAGGTGGGGATGGATCCCGTTTCGGCAAGAATACCGTCTAGCACCAGGGCTTGGGCGGTGCGCTGGGCCTCTTCTGCCGCTGCAGGGGAGTGAAACTGGGCCACTAGGGTCTTGGCTAGGAGGATCTGCCGCTGGCGGGGATCCTGCGGCAGCTCGGCAAGGGGCACTGAGGTGAGCAACTCAAAGTAGCGCTCCACCAGGTGATCCGGCACCTTCTCCAGCTTGGAGTACATGGTGAGGGGATCCTCAGTCAGCCCCACGTAGTTGTTTTTGGACTTGGACATTTTCTGGTACCCGTCCAGCCCCTCCAAAAGCGGCACCGTCACGCAGAACTGCGGCGCTTGGCCCTTCCAGATTTGCAGATCTCGCCCGGTGAGCAGGTTAAAGCGCTGGTCGGTTCCCCCCAGTTCCACATCGGCTGCGAGGGCCACCGAGTCGTAACCCTGCAAGAGGGGGTAGAGAAATTCGTGCAAGTATACCGGCGTCCCGGCTTGGTAGCGCTGGGCAAAGTCTTCTTTGGCCAACATCTGCCCCACCGTCATCTGGGCCTGGAGTTCGATCAGCTCACTGAGAGTCAGGCAGGCCAGCCACTCGCTGTTGCGGCGCACCTCCAGCCGGCCAGGGGTCTCAAAATCCAAGATCTTGCCGGCCTGCTCCAAATAGGTGCGGGCGTTTTCCTCCACTTCTGCCGGGGTGAGGCGGGGACGGGCCTGCGATTGGCCAGTGGGATCCCCGACCAGCGCCGTGAAGTCCCCGATGAGCAAAATAGCCACATGGCCCGCATCCTGGAACTGGCGCAACTTGCGCAACACCACTGAATGGCCCAGGTGTAGATCCGGTCGGGTGGGATCGATGCCCAGCTTCACCCGCAGGGGACGATCCGCTTGCGCCAAGCGCTCCGCCAGGGCAGCAGCTCCTCCTGGAAAGATCTCGGCCACCCCCCGCTCAACAATTTGGGCTATCAACGGATCCCGGTACGCTGGCGAAACTGAGGCTGACGATAAACTCAAAGCCTGATCCTCCGGCTGAACCCATGAGCAATTTTAAGCCCACGCAAAAGATGCTCGATTCTCAACTCAAGATCTTCTCCCCCTAGCCCGGTTGGAGTTGTCGATGGGCAGGGTTGGCCATCCTGCTGCCCCAATAGACGCCGCCCTATAATGGGTCTGGCTTGTTGTTGCTTTGCAACACGGACGTGACAGGGTTTTTGACGTGACCTACGGTCGCAGACCATTGGCCCGCCGGGCGAGAAAGCCGGGGTTGGAGCGTGTCTCCAATTCCCCTTTTTCCGGATCGGGGTTTGACGAGCATGCCGACTATACCCCACCCACCCGCCCCTCCCGGATTGCCCAGGTTGCCGGTGTGGTGGGCAATCTGTTGCTGGGATCCCTGCTCTTGGGATCCACGGCAACGGCTGCCGGATTGGTGGGGCTGGCCATTAGCTTCCGCAACTTGCCGGACGTGCATCAATTGCGGGATTACGTGCCCATTGCCACCACCCACATTGTCGATATTCGGGGCGAGCCCATTGCCAGCCTACACGGGGAGGCCAACCGGGAAGTGATCTCCCTTGAACAGGTCTCGCCGGAGATGAAAAAGGCCTTGCTGGCCATTGAAGACAGCCACTTTTACACCCATCCAGGCATTAATCCGGTCAGCTTGGGCCGGGCGATCCTAGGCAGTGTGGAGGGGGGTATAGGCTCGGCGGGGGGGGGATCCACCCTGACAATGCAGTTGGTCAAGAACCTGTTTTTGAGGCCGGAGCGTACCCTCAGCCGTAAAGTCGCCGAGATCGTGTTGGCGGTGCGCCTAGAACAGGTCTTCAGCAAAGACGAGATCCTGGAGATGTACCTCAACCAGGTGTACTGGGGGCACAATCTCTACGGCATCCAGGCGGCGGCCCGCAGCTACTTCAACAAGGATGCGTCTGAACTGAACTTGGCTGAAGCGGCGATGTTGGCTGGGATCCTGCCGGCCCCGGAAACCCTCAGCCCCTTTCGCAACCTGGAGGGAGCCAAACGGCGGCAACACCTGGTGCTGGATCGTCTGGTGGAGCTGAAGTGGATTACCCCCGAGGAAGCCCAGGCGGCGCGGGAGCAAAAGCTGACCTTAGGCCGCATTACCTCCTTTCAAAGCAATGCTCCGGCGGTCACCGATGCCATTGAGGCGGAGCTGCGGCGCCGCTATGGGGAACAAGCTCTAATGCAAGGAGGTCTGCGGGTTCAGTCCACCATCGATCTGCGTCTGCAGCGCCTTGCCCAGCGCATTGTCAATGAAGATGGCCCCCGCATTGGGGCAGCTCGTCGTGCCGATCAAATGGCTTTGGCGGCAGTGGATCCCCGTACCGGCTATGTGAAAGCCATTGTGGGCGGGATCAACGCTCAGCGGGGCCAATTTAACCGCGCCACCCAGGCGTTTCGCCAAACGGGATCCACCTTTAAGCCCTATGTGTACTACGCGGCTCTGGCCAGCGGGCGCTATTCACCCGGCAGCATCTTGGAAGATACCCCCGTCACCTATCCCGGCTCGCCACCCTACAGCCCGAAAAACTACGACAACACCTTCTATGGCTCCCTCACCTTTGCTCGGGCTTTGGAGCTCTCCCGCAACGTGCCCACGGTCAAGTTGGCCGATGATGTTGGGATCCGCAACGTCATCGCAGCGGCTCAGGCCACCGGCATCAGTGCCGAGATGTTTCCCAACTTGGCTACAGCTCTGGGCTCGGCCAGCGTCAGCCCCCTGGAGATGGCGGCCAGCTATGCGGTCTTTGCCAATGGCGGATATCGGGTGGAGCCGACCCTCTTGGCCCAGGTGGTGGATCGCAACGGCCAAATCCTCTTCGAGGCCAGGCCTCAGCCGCAGCGGGTTTTGGATCCCTGGGCGGTGGCTACGCTCAACCAAATCCTCAAAGGGGTGGTGACCCAAGGCACCGGGAGGGCAGCTCGTCTGGACGATGGGCGACCTGTAGCCGGCAAAACCGGCACCACCTCTGATTTCCGCGACGCTTGGTTCATCGGCTATGTGCCGCAACTGTCTACCGCCATTTGGATCGGCAACGACAACAACTCCCCCATGCTGCCCGGCACCGCCGGCGGGGCCTTTGTTGCCCCCACCTGGAAGCGCTTTATGACTGAGGCTCTGCAAGGGATCCCACCTCAGGACTTCCCCAGCCCGCATCAATTTCCCCCTCCCCGACCATGACCTACAGCGAGGAGCGGCTGGCGCGCATCGAGCGCACTGTCGAGGCCAACGCTCAGGCCATCGCCCAACTGGCCCGGCAAAACCAAGAGCTGATGCAAACCATTGCCGGCACCGAGGAACGCATTGCCAAAGCCGAGGAACGCATTGCTGGCGCCGAAGAACGTCTGGAGGCCGAGGTCAAACGCTGGGACGAGCGGTTTTTCCAGCTCAGCCGCGATACCCTCAACTTCACCCGCAATGTGGTTACCATTGCCGCCATCACGGCTGTTTTGATCCCCCTGCTCAGGGATGTCGCTCCCCTGCTGATCGAGCTGTTGCGGGAGGGATCCCGTTAGCCCTCTGTAGCTGGGACATCTCGCTTTTCCAACCGCTGGCCAACAAGTGGTTATCGGCAATTGCGCTGAGACAGCCGCGATTCCACCTCTCTGGGGTCGAGCAGGGTTCCAACCGGAATCGAGGTGTCCAAGGGATCCCAGCGCGTACTGATTCTGAGTTACACTAAAACTGCAAAGAAAGGTAACGCCTTTTTCTGGTTATCCTGACCCTTCGCCGCGTTCTTTCTTGCATTCCTTGCACAAGACACAGAGGACAGACGATTATGGCTTTTGAACTCCCGGCTCTGCCCTATCCTGCTGACGCGCTCAAGCCCTACATGTCGGCAGAAACCTTCTCCTACCACCACGGCAAGCACCACGCAGCCTACGTAGCCAACCTGAACAAGCTCATCGAGGGCACCGATCTGGCCAACAAGTCTCTGGAGGAGATCATCAAAGCCACCTTTGGGGATCCCAACAAAGCGGGTATCTTCAACAATGCTGCCCAAGTTTGGAACCACACCTTTTTCTGGGAATCCATGAAGCCGGGCGGGGGAGGTGCGCCTACCGGGCCTATCGCCGACAAGATCAACGCCGATTTCGGCAGCTACGACAAGTTTGTCGAGGCTTTCAAGACGGCGGCTGCCACCCAGTTTGGCAGTGGTTGGGCTTGGCTGGTGCTGGACAACGGCACCCTGAAGGTCACCAAAACCCCCAATGCCGAAAATCCGCTGGTTCACGGTCAAACGCCCCTGCTCACCTTGGATGTGTGGGAGCACGCCTACTACCTGGATTACCAAAACCGGCGGCCTGACTTCATCAGCGCCTACCTGGAGCACCTGGTGAACTGGGATGCCGCCAATGCTCGGCTGGCTGCCGCCTGACTCTACCTGTTCTGGGATCCCTTGACGGGGGATCCCATCGAAGACTAGCCCTATGTCTCTGTTTGCGAAGGGATCCTTGGGGATCCCTTTTTTGCCTCTAGTCTCTTCCCAGGCGTTCCCGCTCCTCGCGCAACCGCTCCAGAAAGCCAGGGGTGGGAGGTTGGGTTGGAGGGGCTGCAAGGGGAGCAGAAGTTGGAGCAACCCGGTTCATCTGGGGGAACAGGGGTTGGTTGATGGGCGGCGGGGGGAGAGGCTTGGCCGGGACAGGGGCTGGAGAAGGTGGAGCAGGGGGAGGGGGTGTGGGCACGGCAACCGGTCGGGGTGGAGGCACAGCAGGGGCTGGAGGAGGAGGTGACACCTGCTGAGTTGGAGCAGGGGGCTGAGGGGTAGAGGACACTGCCTCTGGAGTTGCCGCTGGCCTGGGTGTGGGCTCGCTTGCAGACTCACCCATTCCCGGATCGGGGGCAGGATCATCCTCAAACACCGGTTTGCCCTCCGGATCCCGTAGCAGCCAGTCCAGCAGAGGTTCAGGAGTGGCTGAGGGATCCCGCTCAGGGTGCTCTGCACCGCCGACTGGAAGGGGGCGTTCGGGGGCAGCAGGCGGTCTTTCGCTGCCTGGGCCCGGATCCAACAGCAGACGCAGGCCCCAGAAGGTGCTCCCCGCAATGACAACAAAAAGGGCTATCCCAGCCCAGAGGGGAAACGGCTTGGCCTCGGGCTCTGCCTGGGTACTGAGCAGGTGTGTGCCCGACTGCCCTGCATCTACCGCCGCCAGGGTGCGCTCGGAGAAGATGGGTGCGGCTGGGGGGGACGCGAGGGAAGAGCTGGCAGCGCTCTGGGAGTGCAGGGATCCCTCCAATTGGGCGCTGAGAACCTTCATATCTTGGGGCCGCTGGTCGGGATCTTTGGCCAGCCAGGAGAGCACCACCTGTTCCAGCTCCAGCGGAATCTCATAGGGCAAATTCGAGCGATCGAAGGGCTGAGGCTGTTGGTAATTGTGGGCCTCGTACCAGCCGGGGAAAGAATCGCTCTTCGGCTGGAGGGGGTGTTGCCTGGTCAACATGCGGTAGAGCACTACGCCAAGCGAGTAGATATCCGAGCGGGCATCCAGGGCTTCCCCGCGCACCTGTTCGGGAGAGGCATAGCGCACCGTACCCAAAAAGCCGGTGGTCTGGGTGCCGAGGGCAAGGGAAACGTCGCTGAGGAGCTTGGCAATGCCGAAATCCAAGATTTTGACGGTTTCCCCCAACGTTTCATCTTTTAGGACGAAGAGGTTGCTGGGTTTGATGTCGCGATGGATCACCCCCTTGATGAGATGGCCATCCTGCTCAGTCTCCAGGTTGTGGGCGTAATAGAGACCGGCACACACTTGGCGGGCAATCCTCACCACCTGTTGAGGCGGCAGCACCGGCTGCTTGAGCATCAGCTCCCCCAAACTGCGCCCCGTCAGGTATTCCATCACCAGGTAAGGTTGGTCGTTCTCTAGGCCATAGTCCAATACCTTGACAATGGCAGGGTGCTCCCCCAGCAGCGTGCTGATGCGAATTTCCTGCTGAAAACGTTTGTGCAACTGGCGTCGGGTGTTGTCATCGCCTGCTAAGTTTTGGTGCAACAGCTTGACCGCCACCGGACGGTTGAACAGGCGCGTATCGACAGCCTTGAACACCCGCCCCATGCCACCTGCTGCAATGCTGTGAACCAGTTGATAGCGCTGGCCGATCACTTTTCCAGGAGCAAGCTGGTTCATGGGCAGCCCAAGAGCATGTACCCTCTGATTTTAATGCGTGTTTCTCGGGAGTTTCTCTTGCCTTTCTCCGGCCATCCCTGCCCAGCAGTCTTCATTCCCAATGTATTTGATGTGCTTTTAAGTACTTGTTAAACGCCCTGCCAGCGATTGAAGGCTGGACAAAGACTGTGGACTACGGAGATCTACTTTAGAGCCGAGGGAATCTGATAGACTCATGCGGGCGCTTTGCCGGGTCTGTTATCGCTGTCTGTCGGGTATTTATGCTGGCTAACTGGCTGCAAATTTCGGGGATCCCTCTAGCCCTGATCGGCCCTGTTGAGAATCCGGTGCTGGTGTTTTTGATCATCCTGACCATCATGCTGGTGGCTCCCTTGCTATTTGAGCGGCTGCGCCTGCCGGGGATCATCGGGTTAATCTTGGCTGGGCTGGTGGTGGGGCCCTACGGCTTGGGCATCTTGCGGCGGGACGAGACCATCATCCTGCTGGGCACGGTGGGGCTGTTGTTTCTCATGTTCATGGCGGGGCTGGAGACCAGTCTGGAAGATTTGAAGCTCAATGCCGGGAAGGCCACCCTCTTCGGAGCGCTCACCTTTCTGTTGCCCATGCTCATCGGCACAGCAGCCATGTTGGCCATTGGGTATGGCTTTCTGGCGGCGGTGCTGGTGGCCTCCTGTTTTGCCTCTCACACCCTGATCGGTCTGCCCATCATCTCGAAGCTGGGGTTGATGCGCCTGCAGACGGTGACGGCAACTTTGGGGGCCACCCTTATCACGAATGTCCTGGCTTTGTTGGTGCTGGCGGTGGTGGTGCGCGCCCACCAAGGGGAGCTGTCGCTGCGCTTTTGGCTGACGTTGATCCCTTCCATTGCCCTCTACACCTTTGCCACCCTGTGGGGGGTGCCTAAGCTGGGCAGTTGGTTCTTTCAACGCTTTGGTCACGACGAGGGAGCAGAGTTTACTTTCGTGATCGCCACTTTGTTTGTGGTGGCCTACGGAGCGGGGTTGATCGGCATTGAGCCGGTGGTGGGAGCCTTTCTGGCCGGGACGGCCATTACCCCCATCATCCCCCAGCTCAGCCCCCTGATGAACCGGATCCAGTTTATCGGCAACACCCTGTTTGTGCCTTTTTTCTTGATCTCGGTGGGGATGCTGATCAATCCCGGCATTCTCTTGGGGGAGCCGCGCACGCTGCTGGTGGGCGGAGTGATGATTGCAGCGGAGGTGGTGAGCAAGTTTCTGGCCGCTTGGATCCCGGCCCAACTGTTTGGCTGGCGCTTTGCCAGCGCTATGGTTATGTTCGGCCTGTCGATGGCTCAGGCGGCGGCTACCCTGGCGGCCATCACGGTGGCCTTTCAGGTGAAGTTGGTGGATGAGCTGACGGTGAACGGCATCATTGCCATGATCCTGGTGACCTGTGTTGCCTCGCCTTGGATTGTGGCCCGCTGGGGAGAGCAAATGCAGCCCACCGAAGTGGCGGCAGAGTCCACCGAATTGCCCAAGCCGGATTGGGGAGCTCGCGTCTTGGTGCCGGTGGCCAACCCGGATACTGAGAGGAACCTGTTACAGTTGGCTTTGATTTTGGCCAAAAAGGGCGGGGGAACGCTGCTGCCGCTGCATGTTTTGTCTGACCGTGCTGGGATCTCGCCGGCAGCCCTGGCTCGGCAAGAGCAGTTGTTGACCTTTGCAGAAGCTCTGGCCCACAGCGCCGTGGCCCGAGTGGAGCCGATCCGGCGGGTGGATGACTCGGTGGAAAAAGGGATCATTCGCTCGGCGGCGGAACGGCAGGCAACCTTGGTGATCCTGGGCTGGAAGGGCTACTCCACCTATGCGGAGAACTTTTTCGGCAGCATCATTGACGCGGTGGTGCGGCAGGTGGGGATCCCAGTCTTGATTACGCGGTTTCCGGTACCCATCGAGACGGCGCGCCGCATCCTCTTGGTTGCACCGGAGCTGGAGGTCTCTCCCGGATCCCTGCAGCAGACCATTGGGCTGGCACAAACGCTGGCCGGCGAATTGAAAGCAGGTTTGCAGATCCTGCTGGTGCAAACCCGACCTGGGCGGAAAAGCTCCCCAGCCTTGCCGGCAGAAAGCTATGCCCACTTGCCGGTTCAGCGGGTGCAGGGGGGGGTGGTGGCGGAAGCCTTCAAAGCGCTGCAGCCAGGAGATGTGTTGGTATTGGTTCCCAGCGAAACCGGCAACCGGTCGCGTCTAGGCCGAGAGCCGGAGACCATCGCCCGCAACCGACCCAGCCTTCCCATCATCGTGGTGCATTTGCCACGGGATTCAGCTCATCCCTTGCGCCAAGGAGATGGGGTTCTGGCGGCCGCAGAGCCCACTTGACAGGGATGGCATTGGGGTGTTGTCTGGCGGACTGGAGCTCTTGTCTCAACGACGCCCCGGCTCCCTTGGTAAACTGGGATACCCCAGGTTCGGAGCAGTCGTGAGCCAGAAGGGAGGCCCAGAGCCATAGACTATGTTGATTGAGGAAGTGGGGATGGTACCCTACGGAGCACAGGAGTATGGTTGCCTATTTGCTGGAAGTCGGCTGTGAAGAGCTCCCAGCCAGTTTTGTGGATTCGGCTCTGGAGCAGTGGCGAACCGGGATCCCGGCCTCTTTGGCGGAGGCCCATTTGCAAGCGGAGCAGATGCAGCTTTTCGGTACGCCGCGCCGCCTGGCGGTTCTGTTGCAGGGGTTGCCCACCCAGCAGCCGGATCGCACTTTGGAGGTGAAGGGGCCGCCGGTTCAGGTCGCCTACCAAGATGGCCAGCTCACTCCTGCCGGGGAAAAATTTGCCCAAAAACAAGGGGTGGATCCCGGCAGCCTGGAAATCCGGCAAGTGGGCAAGGGATCCTTTGTGTTTGCGGTGCAGCGGGTGCGGGGCCGACCGACGGCAGCTGTGCTCCAGGAACTGGCACCCGCCTGGATTACCAACTTGAGTGGTGAACGGCTGATGCGCTGGGCCTGCGGGGATCTGAAGTTTCCGCGCCCCATCCGCTGGCTGGTCTCCCTTTGGGATGATCAGGTGCTGCCTTTGCTGCTGCCGACCCACGAGGACAATTCCATGCCGGGCTTGGTGGCGGGGCGGGTGAGCCGGGGGCACCGCGTTTTGGGATCCCAGCAGGTTGTCCTGGAGCGGGCCGAGAGCTACGTTCAGCAAATGCAAGAGGCGGGGGTCAGCCCCGATCCAACAGCGCGAGAGGCATACATTCAGGCTGAGGTGACCAAGCTGGCCAGGCAAGTGAATGGGGAAGCCCAGATCCCTGCTCCTTTGCTGCGGGAGGTGGTGCACTTGGTGGAGTGGCCGACGGCGGTTTTGGGGCGTTTTGAGCCGGAATTTTTGCGCCTGCCGCCGGCGGTGATCGAGACGGTGATGATCACTCACCAGCGCTACTTCCCGGTACGGGATGGCCGGGATCCCCAGAAATTGCTGCCCTATTTCATCACCATCTCCAACGGCGACCCCCGGCAATCGGAGCGGATCGGGGCAGGCAACAGCCGTGTGGTGCGGGCGCGCCTGGCGGATGCCCGCTTTTTCTACGAGGAGGATCGGCGGATCCCCTTGGCGCAGCGGGTGGAACGCCTGCAGGCGGTTACTTTTGCCGAAGGGCTGGGCTCCATGCGGGACAAGGTGGAGCGCATCCGCCACATCAGCCGCCTCATTGCCGCTGCCCTGAACTTGGATCCCCAGGAGCAGGCGCTGGTGGATCGCACGGCTTACCTGTGCAAGGCGGATCTGGTTACCCAAATGGTGTACGAATTCCCCGAGCTGCAGGGGATCATGGGAGCCGAGTATGCCCGCCACGACGGTGAGCCGGAGGCGGTGGCCGAGGGGATCGAGCAGCACTACTGGCCTTTGGGGGCGGGGGACGCTTTGCCCAATTCCTTGACCGGGCGGGTGGTGGGCTGGGCGGATCGCCTGGATACCTTGGTGGGCATGTTTCGCTTGGGGCGGATCCCCAGCGGTTCCTCGGATCGCTTTGCCCTGCGGCGGGCCGCCAACAGCCTGGTGCTGGTTGCCTGGGATGCCGGCTGGACTTTTGACTTCAACTTGCTGTTGCAGAGCGTGGTGCAGGACTATGCCTTTGGCGATGTCCACACCTTGCGAGCCTTGCAGGAGTTTTTGGCCCAACGGATACAGACCCTTTTGCAGGAGGAAAAACGGATTGATTACGACTTGGTCAGGGCTGTGGTGGGGGATCCAGAGTCCGTCAAAACCGAGGATCCCCAGAAGGCCGAGCTCACCTTGCGGGCCCTGGGCAACCTGCCCTTGACTTTGCTGCGGGCAGAGTACCTGCAACACCTGCGGGCCACCGGGGAATTGGCGGATCTCTATCCCACCCTCAATCGCTGCGCCCGCCTGGCAGCCCAAGGGGACTTGGACTACGCCGTGGTGGATCCGGCAGCCGCCGTGGATCCCGACCAGTTGCAGGAGGCGGCAGAAAGGGAGTTGTACGAGGCTTGCCAGAAGGTCTATCGCCTGGGGGTGGAGCCGGCCTTACGGGGAGACTTTGTCCCCTTGGTGGAAGCTCTGCAAGCAGCAGCCCCTCAGGTAGCCCAGTTTTTTGAAGCCGTTCTGGTGATGGATCCGGATCCTGTGCGACGGGCCAGCCGGCTCAATTTGCTGGGAGTATTGCGCAACCAGTCGCGCCTGTTGGGGGACATGGGGGCTGTGGTCATGGCAGGGGAATCCTCGCCGGAGAAGACCCCCTAGCCGTTTCAGATCAGTTTACTTCGAGACAGATCCCCCTCACCCCCAGCTTCTCTCCCAGAGGGAGCTACCCCCCAAGGACTCTGTCCCGCTGGCGCGAACGGCTTGGGAATGGACATATCGTCATTTCCACTCAAACTCAGAACACTGTGCCCACACCTAAACCGTTGGTCGCGTCTTCGCGTCAGCGTTGCGGAGCAATAGCGTTGCGGAGCAATAATGCAGGGGGTTAGAAGGTTTTTCAAGGACTCCGTCCCGCTGGCGCGATCAGTAGCCCAGGCGTCTCATCTTAACCTGAACAACCATACGATTTATCCAAGAAATTGCAAACACTGCCGCAAAGCCCGCTGCACCGAGGCCAGGTAGCCCTCTCCAAACAGGTTGAGATGGTTGAGCCAGTGGTAGAGCTGGTAGAGGGGCTTGCGGTGAGGATATCCCTTATCCAAAGGATAGGTCTGCTGATAAGCCCGATAGAACTCCGGCGGAAAGCCGCCAAACAGTTCTGTCATCGCCAGATCTGTCTCCCGATCCCCGTAGTAGGTGGCCGGATCGAAAATCACCGGGGATCCATCGGGCAAGGCCCCGTAGTTGCCGCCCCACAGATCTCCATGCAACAGAGCGGGTTCTGGCCTGTAGTCCTGAAAAAAGGCTTCCAGCTCCGCCATTACCCGTTCGGCTTGGGCCACCCACGTGCCGCGATACCCCTGTTGGCAAGCCAATTTCACCTGGTAGAGCAGCCGCTGTTCCCGATAAAAATCCGGCCAATTCTGCCGCCAACTGTTGATCTGAGGCGTGGAGCCGATGGTGTTGTCCCGCTCCCAGCCGTAGCTGCCGTTGGGGGATAGGGTGCGGTGCAACTGGGCCAACTGGGATCCCAATAAACCCGCAGTCTGCGGACGGGGCGAGGTTAGCTCCAGGTATTCCAGCACCAAGTAAGCCTGCTCTCCTACGGATCCCCAGATGATGGGCTGGGGCACGCGAATGGCCTGGGCAGCCGCCAGGGTTCGCAAGCCCGCAGCTTCCGCTGCAAACATCTCCAGCGCCCTTTCTCCCCCACGGGCCAATTTGACGAAGTAGTCTTTTACCCCTTCTGCAAGAGGGCTTTGGGAAGCGCAGGAAAACCGATAGGTGGCGTTGATGCTGCCCCCGCCCACAGAACGATACTGCAGGGGCCGTAAGGGATCCCCTGTTGCTTCTGAAAGGTGCCGGGCGATGGTCTGCCAAAGAGTTTGCATCAGCAGCAAAAGTCAATTGTCGGAGAAAAACAGGTACTTATGGTCATTTCGGGTAGTCATTTCAGGTTAGGGTGAGACGCCTGAGCCATTGCCTGGGCCATTGAGAAAAGCCCTATGGCCCCGTGCATTCAAAGTTTTAGGTGTGGGCGCAGTCTCCTGGTTTAATTGAAATGACCATAACTCTTTTTTTGTGCTACTTTCACCTTCTCATTCTCAAGAGCACAGTCAATAGCGCGAGGACTCCGTCCCGCTGGCAGGACGGGTTGGACGCCAGACCGGGCTCTATCCTTCAGTCGAGCTTCTGGGTACTGGTCTCCGTCTTGCTGCAGGGCAGCCGAGTCTATCTTGCGCTTGCGGGTCTTGACTTTTGTCGGCCTCAGGTCTTCTCGGTTCAGCCAGCGATAAACTGTTGCACGACTAACCTTGTTCATCCGTGCAACTGCTCCCTTCCTGGACATACCCTATGACTCTCTCTCAGGTCTAAGCTTCCTCCTGAGGTCTACCTCCATGCCTTCTTAGCTGCAGGGCCGTCTCATTCTTAAATGAATTGACCCTGTTCCTAACCTGTGGGGCTCTGGGGTCTTGAGCTTCCGCCTCCTATGGGGAAAGTGGGGGGAGAGCTGTATCTCAAATTAAGTTCGAATTGAGGTCAGCATTAGCGGCGGAGAGGCTCAGAAATGGCCACCACATCCTGCAGAAACTGATCCTGTTGCTGGCGCAAAATGCCCAGGTCAGGACCTTGGTTGAGCAGGACAAAGTGGATGCCATTCGGCAGCTGCCCCATCGTCATCAGCCGATCCGCAGCGGATCCCACCTGAGCAGCCGTGCCTGGGGGCAAGGTGCGCGCCCGCAGGGTGCTGTGGCCAGTGCCCGCTCTGGGCAAGATCCGAGTCGGATCCCCATCTGTGAAATCTACCAGGTGTTCCCAGAGATGAGCTAGGGCGCGGGGGGAAAGGTACAGCGCTCGCCCTCTTTGCCCCAGGCGAATGTCTTGCTCGGCGGGGGCCATTTGGGAATCCAGGCGGGAAATGGGCTGAGCCACCAACCGCTGCCGCAGGTACTCCAGCAGGGCTGTTTCGCCCCCCAGTTCCGCCAACAGGGCTTCTGCCATGGCTCGGTCGTTGCTGCCATTGAGGATCTGCAACAGGGATCCCAGCCGTAGCGAGGTGTAGCTGGCCAGGCAGTGGGCGTCCGTGGGGAGGGCTGTTAGGACTGACACCGAGCCGCGAATGACAACCGGATGGGGTTGTTGAGTATTGCTGAGGAGTTCTGCCAAACGCTGAGCGCCGCCCAAAGGATCGGGTTGGCCCAGCAAACGGAAGGGGGGCAACACCTTCACATCCCCGTCGATCTGGCGAATGTTGAGGCTATGCAAATGGCGGGCCAGCTCTGCCACATTCGCTTCCGTGAAATAGGGATCCCCGCCACCCACCAGGATCAAATCTCCCGTCAAGCGATGGCCCAACCGATGGCCTGTGGTGTAGAAGCGGGTCTCAAAGCGACGTTCATAGCCCCAAGTCTCCAGGGCCATCAAGCTGATGGCCAACTGATCCAAGGCTCCCACCGGCAAAGGTCGATCCAGCCCATGCTCCGCCAACAGCTCCCCTTCCGGCGTCCAGAGCAGGATCCCCTGTTGAGAGAGCGCTCCCCCTTGGGCCGCCAATCCTTGCAAAAAGCCGGACAAGACCGAAGCGTAAGGAGAATCTTCCCACTGCGGCGATTGGGCGCGGGGCCACCAAGGGGGAAGGCCCGGAGTCCCACTTGGGGAAGGCAGCGGCGGCGGTGGAGTGGGGATGGGGGGGAAGGGATTCTGAGTCAATGTGGGAGACTCGACTTCAGCACCTGTGGGGTTGCTCCAGCAGGCCCCCAAGGCCAAAGCACCGGCCAACGGGATCCCTGCCCAGAGGAGACGACGATGGGGGCGCAACCCCTGTGGGATAAGCGGCATGATGACCTCACAAAGACACTTGCAAAAGACGACAGGCTGGCAAGACTTGACGCTACTCTAGTGCCATCCGAACTGCCTTGGCAAATCTCTGTGCCAGCCTTTTCCAGCGTTATCGACTCCGGCCAAGGCAAGCCCATCTTTTGCTTGTCAGGGATCCCAGTCGGCTGTAGCCTGATGCGAAGCCAGAAAATGCTGTGTTGCCTGATGGATATCCTTTGCAACGGCAATGGCTGCAGATCGTCCGTTGGCTGTGCAAGGGCTAGGCTGTACTGGAGAGGGTGGGAGATGGCTCATACACTCGTGCAGAACGGATCGCAAGCTCCTTCTCTCCTGAGTAAAAGATAAAATAGGGCGATTTAGACTCCGAGCATTCCAGGCCGCCGATGGGAAACAGTCCAACCAAAGTAAGAGTTCAATCGGAAAAACAGGCTTTCCTAGAACGGTGGCATGACATTCTCGCCCCCAACTCCCTGGGCTACCGCATTCGATTGTTGTCTCAATTGGTGCGGCGGAAGTTCCAGTCCTATTTAGAGCCTTTTGGCCTAACCATCTCCCATTGGGTGGTGCTCTGCTGCCTCTGGGAAGAAGACGGGATCCCTACTTCCACTATTTGTGAGCGCTTGCAGCAGTTGGGGGGCACCATGACCGGGGTGTTGGATGGCATGGAAAAACGGGAGCTGATCCGGCGGCAGCGAGATCCTGAGGATCGGCGGATTTGGCGGGTCTACCTCACACCTGCAGGGGAGGAGCTGAAAGACGTTTTACCCCCTCTGATTTGGCAGTTGCGGGAGCAAACCTACGGCTGTCTCAGCCCAGAAGAACAGGCAACCCTCTCGCGGTTGGTGGATCGGCTGATCGCCCATCTGTCAGTGGATCCAGATGCGGCTGTGCTGGCGGAGCCAAGTCAATAGTCTTTATCTTGAGAGCGCCTTTGGGGGAGGGCGGAGCTTTGTCTGGAGATTTGCTGATCCGAAATGCTGAGCTGCTGGTGCCGGAAGGGGATCCCTGGCGGGGGGATGTGCTGGTGCGGGAGGGGCGCATTGCCCAAATCGGCCAAAACCTCTCGCCAGAAGGGGTGGCCAAGGTCATCGACGCCGAGGGCCATACCTTGATGCCGGGGGTGATCGATCCGCAAGTTCACTTCCGCGAGCCGGGCCGCGAGCACAAAGAAGACCTGCAGACGGGATCCTGGGCCTGTGCCCGGGGCGGGGTGACCAGCTTTTTGGAGATGCCCAACACCGACCCCCTGACGATTGACCAAGCGACGCTGGATGACAAGCTGGCCCGTGCGGCCAGCAAGTGTGTAGTCAATTACGGCTTTTTTATCGGGGCCACTGCCGATAACCTAAAAGAGCTGCAAACGGTGCAGGGAGCCTGTGGCATCAAAATCTTCATGGGATCCATGCATGGGCCCCTGTTGGTGGATGATCAGGCGGCGCTGGAGCGGATTTTCGGGGAAACGGATCCCAACTTTTTAATTGCCGTCCATGCCGAAGATTTGTCTCGCATCACAGCTCGTAAGGCCCTGTTTGCCGGACGCACAGACGTAGCCGTTCACTCGCAAATTCAGGACGAGGAATCGGCCCTGATCGCCTCACGGCGGGCTTTGGACTTGGCCACCCGCTACCGCCATCGGCTGCACATTTTGCACCTCTCCACCGGCCTAGAGGTGGAACTGCTGCGCCAGCACAAGCCGGCCTGGGTGACGGCAGAAGTGACCCCTCAGCACCTGCTGCTCAGCACCGCCGATTACGCCCGGCTGGGATCCCTGGCCCAGATGAACCCCCCCCTGCGGGATCCCCCCAATTCGGAGCAACTGTGGCAGGGGCTGCAGGACGGGATCCTGGATTGCATTGCCACTGACCATGCCCCCCATACTCTGGAAGAAAAGGCTCAGCCCTACCCCCACTCCCCTTCCGGTATGCCCGGCGTGGAAACCGCTTTGCCTCTGATGTTGACGGCAGCCCAGCAGGGCCGCTGCACGCTGGCGCAGGTGGTGCAGTGGATGTGTGAGGCGCCGGCCCGCCTCTACCGGATCCCCAACAAAGGGCGGCTGCAGGTGGGCTACGACGCCGACCTGGTGCTGGTGGATCGCCACACACCCAAACCGGTGCGGCGGGAAGAGCTGCTGACCAAATGCGGCTGGAGTCCCTTCGAGGGCTGGGAATTGGTGGGCTGGCCCCTAGTCACGATCGTGGGCGGACAGATTGCCTTTCAAAACGGCCAGGTGGATCCCTCGGTGCGGGGAAAGGCTCTTCAGTTTCAGCGCTAGCCAGGGATCCCTGCTATCCCGCAAGAGCTTCCGATAGCAGCAGGACAGAAGTGGCGCAGTAGCCTATCCTAGCTTCCCTCTCCCTTTGTGGGAGAGAAGCCAGGCCTGAGGGCGGGATGGCGCAAAAGCATCAGGAACGGTCTCAGGCTGGTTTGCCGATCACCACACACCTCGGCCTGCTGGGTCCGGCAACTCTGGCCCAGAAACTCGTGTTACTGTAAACTACCCGGCTCCGACCGCTAAGCGGTACGGAGCGGGCTTTCAGTAGCCCTGAGCCTGCTCTGCT